>JAJXZC010000400.1:0-5637 GCA_021780275.1 Pseudomonadota bacterium | reverse complement strand
CGCATTCTGAAGATTCTTCTCCGCGTTCGCCTTCGCTGCAGCAATCCCCTCAAACGCTTCGTCCAGAATCGCGACGATCCGGAGTTGAACTTCTGGCGGGGGCGGGGCGGCTGGAATCTCCGAAAATTCCTCAAAATAAAGACGAAGTCGGTCTTCGGTCAGGCCGTGCGAATACGCCCAAAACAGATGCACCATCCGCTCGGATTTGAACCATTGATAGGCGAACCTGCTATCAATACCGGGCCTCGGCGCTAGGACGACATAAGCTGGGCTGACGATGCCGTCCGCTTTGGCCAACCCGCATGCGCCCTGCCACATTCGCATCATGTTGTAAGCGATGTCGCCCTTGCGAACGAGCAGGTGCTGATCGGGCCGAAGAGCCGATTCCGTTCGGCGCTCCATGTCATTGCGCGGCACCAGGCCATCGTTCATCGTCACCGACATAACAGGCAGTCCCGCTTGGCCGGGCTCCTGCCTATTCGTGAAAAAGTCGCCGAGATGGAGACCGCTCACTTTGCGCCTCCTTCATCAATGAGGCTCGCGCGCCACGCAGCATAACTCCGGCCATCGCGTTCCACGCGCCATGTCGTTCGACCGTTGTCAGCCCTGCCGGCGATCGCCGCGCTGGCGCCGGACGGGCTGCCGAAGCTAGCGTCTTGTGTGAACCGATAAAGGTCGGCGTCGCTGTCTGGCGCAAGCACGCCGGCTTCGAGTAAGGCTTTGCGTGCGTCCTTGACGCTCTGCGGGATCGCTTCGCTTTCGCGCCTCAACGCTGTGGACCCCGCCAGCACGACAAACTCGCCGCTGCGCTCGACTGCGCGGCCCTTGGCCTTTTTGATATCAGCGATGAACGTCGGCGCGCCATTGACGCCCGGCCGCTGCATGGGCGCCTCGTTGACTGCCGGCTGAAGCACGTCGAACCCCAAGACCGGCAACAACACCTCGATCTCGTCGAGCACCCGCTCCATGTCGGCAATTTCGGGTTCGGGCAGGCCTTTGAAAGGGGGCTCCGTGCCGTTGACGAGCTTCGCCCGTCCCGCGCCACGGATGGCCGCGATGATCCGGCTTTCAAGATATCGTCCGTGCGCCTTGGTGAGGTTCTCGTCTTTGGACACGATCAGCACCGCGCGCGTGAAAAACTCCTTGGTCTCGTCCGCGTCATGCGCCGCGAGCCGTGTCTTCACCTGATCGCCCTCACCGACGTAGACGAGCTGGCGGCCGGGCAGATCCGGATCCGGCCCGACGAGCAAATAGACGCCGGTGCGTGCCGCCTCTTCGCGCTTGATCAAGTCCGGCAGGGCAGTGCGCGAGGCGACCGCCGCACGCACCGACGACACGCCGAGCTCCGCCGTAATGACGCCCGAGGGCGAGCCGTCGACCAAATAAAGTTTTAGGGTGCGGCCACGGCGGGCGCTGCGTGGAACAGGCTCAGACATCGATACCAAGTTCCTTCAGGTAGAAATTCATCTTGGCGCGCGTTTCGCCGAGCTGCCTTTCCAAATCGCGGATTTCGTCCTGAACGGCCTGCAGATCGATTTCCGGTTCGGCTTGGAATGTGTCCACGTAACGCGGAATGTTCAGGTTGAACCCGTTTTCTTCAATCTCCTCGAAGCGAGCCTTGTGCGAATAGCGCTCACACTCAATCCGGCCACGATAGGTTTCGATGATTTTGGCGACATCGCTTTCGCGCAGACGGTTCTGTTTCTTGCCCGGTTCGAAGTCGCGGCTCGCATCGATGAAGAGGACGTCGCGCTCGTGCGAGCGTAGGCCATCCGGTTCTCGCGCACGATCGAACACCATGATGCACACTGGAATGCCAGTGGTCGGGAACAGCTGCGCTGGAAGCCCGACCACCGCGTCAAGCAGGTTGTCGCGAACGAGCTTCTCCCGGATTTTGCCTTCCGCGCCGGACCGGAACAACACGCCATGCGGCGCAATGACGGCCATGCGCCCGACAATCGGCTTCGTTATCGCCAGCATGTGCAGGATGAACGCGTAATCGCCCCGGCTCTTAGGCGGCATGTAAGGTGTGAACCGTTTGTACGGGTCCGTTCCGTTCTCATCCCACCACTTATCCAGGCTGAACGGAGGATTGGCGACAACGACGTCGAACCGCATCAAGTGATCGCTTTCGATCAGCGCCGGCGAATTCAAGGTGTCGCACCATTCGATACGCGCGTTATCCTGATGGTGGAGGAGCATGTTGAGCCGCGCCAAGGAGCGCGTGCTACCGTTCGATTCTTGCCCGAAAAGGGCGAAGTTCCCGTCCCCCACTTCCGCGCCCGCGCGCAGCAACAGAGAGCCAGAACCACAGGCGGGATCGCAGATCCGGTCTCCGGACTTGGGATGAGCCAATTTGGCCAGCACCTCGGAAACGCTGCGCGGCGTGAAGAACTCGCCGGCCTTCTTGCCCGCGTCGGAGGCGAACCGCTCGATCAAGAAAATATAGGCCTCGCCGAGAATGTCTTCCGAGGTATCGGAGAGGTCGAGGCCGGGCTTCGCAAAATCTTCTAGGAGCGTTTTTAAACGACGATTGCGGTCCTTAGTCTGGCCGAGGTTGGTTTCCGAATTGAAGTCGATCGACCGGAACAAACCACCGAGCTTGCCCTCGTTCGCCTTTTCGATCGCGTCAAGTACGATATTGATGAGCTCGCCAATATTGTCGCGATTACGGCGCTCGTACAGGCTGTAAAAGTCCGCAAGGAAACTTTCCTCGACCGCATTGGTCTTTGCGTTCTTGAGCTGAACGATGGGCAGTTTGAACCGCTCCCGATCGAGCCGGCGCTGGATGCGAAGCTCGTCCCCGCCGAATTCGCGCCGGAATTCCGCGACATGCTTGCGCCGAACGTCGCTGATGTACTTCAGGAACAACGCCGTGAGCACATAGTCCTTATATTGCGTTGCGTCGACGGCGCCGCGAAAGGTATCGCAGGCGCGCCAGACGGCTGAGAGAATGTCTTCTTGCCTCAAGGCAGTCATGATCGACGAACTCCGATTCTCTAATCCAAGGCTCTGAAAGCTGCTCTGACGCGTTCGCGTCCGAGTATTGCGTGCAAAGTGGCGATCCTAGCAAAAAGGTCGTCCGCATCCCGGACACATTGTGCAAGGGCGCCGATTGCGCGCTGCCTGTTTAGGGGAGGGAGGGGAACAAGCAAGTTGTCCAGCGCCAGCTTGCTTAGCCGAGCAAGTCCACTGCCCTGCTTTCCCGACGCCAGCTGCGATTGCGCCGAAGGTTGTTCCAAGAATGCTGCAAGAAATCCGGGATCGACGCGATTGGGATTTGGCCTCACAAGGTATAGGTCCACCGAGACGAAAGCGTCTATGAGCGGTGACGTAGCTAAGGCGACCTCTGTGGTGTCCCCTCTGGCACCCACGACAAGGTCTCCCTCTTTTATCCGCACCGCACGCGCGACCGTCGGGACTTGCCCGCGCGCCAAGGTCGGGGCGCGTCCAGTTCGGACTTCTGACAAATCGGACATCCGCATAAACGGCGCGCCGTTTTTCGAATCCGTGCGTATAGATAGGCCCGTGAACACGTCAGCGATGTTTTTGAGTTCGAGCATGTCTCTAATTGCCACAGGACCTAAAACGCGTCAAGAGTTCGAGGCGGCCTCTAACGCAAATTTTTATGTCGCGCCGCGCGCGGATTTCCGTGCATTCAAGGTTCGCGCTTTTGCGCCATAGATTGTTCCCAGGACCGAATCGAAGCTTGGGCAGTGCGTTTTTGATTGCCGAAATCGCTCCACATCTGCGCGAAATCGCCTCCGACCTCTCTCGGCCAGGCGATCGCCACGTCCAATTCCTCGTGCTTCTCTAAAAACCTGAGCGCCCCGGCCAGACCCGGCGCGTCATGATCGGCGAAGATCGTCACGCGCGCGACGATCGGCGGCAGGGTGACGATCGAAAACCGCTCCGCCCCCAGGGTCGCCCAGACCGGCATGCCATCATGCAACAGCGACGCGCCCCAGGCGCTCTCGAATCCTTCCGCCAAGCCAATATGGCTCGCCGCCGGCGCCGTGCGCAGCAGGCCGTCGCCGAGCGGCCCGACGGCGCGGCGGGGCGAGGGAACGTCGGCTTTCGACCGCCCCGACGGATCGAGGAACGTTAGTTGCACCGCGACCAGAGCGCGCGACGGCGCCTGGAGGGCGGCGATCATGCAGGGAAAGCGGCGCGTGCGGTCGTAGCGATACGACGGCAGAAACCGAATGGTCGGCGGGGGAGGGGAAAAGAATCCACGCGCACGCAGATAGGTTTGGACCGGCGTCCCGGCGACCGGCAAAGCCGAGCGCCAGAGTTTTCGCGCATGTTCGCTCGTCGTCCGCACCGCGTTGCGAATTGCAACGGCTGGTTCGCCCCCCTTCTTCTCGGCCGTTTCCAACCCGGGCGCGAGATGGTTCAGCGCGCAAAAAATCTCAGCCGGCCGGCAGCCGGCGAAGCAATGGACGACCAAACCCTCCCGGCCGTCCGACACGCCAAGGGACGGACGCAGATCCCCGCGCCGCTTACCGTGCGTCGGGACCGGGCAGCGGCACAGAAACCCGGACCCTTCCGGCTTGCCGCCGAGCAGGCGCGCGACATCGGCGCCGCAAAGTTTCATCGGCCAGACGTCGCGCCGCCATTCTGACGACCGGCGCGCGCGAGAATGGCGTTCGGATAGGGAAATTCGATCGAGGCCCAGAGGCCACGCCGATGCGCTCTGGCGTCCGCTTCGGCGATCGCATAGGCGATATTGACCGCCCGGCCTTTGGCGTCAGCGGCGGCGAAGGCGAAGCCTTGCGTGATCAGGACCGTGCCGAGATCAAGCGACGTCCGCCCGATGTGCGCAGCGCAAACGGCGTAAATCACGGGCGGCGCGCCCGAGCGCGCGATGGCGGTGCAGCGCGGCCTGGTGTCGCGAATCAGCGCCGCGAAATAGACGAGCGACGTCTCGCCGCAATCCCCTTTTCTGCCAGCCGCATTGGTGAAGGTCGTGCCGCGGATGCAGGACTGGACGCCATAGAGGCGGAACCTCTCGCCGCCCTGGCTCCAGGTGTCGCCGGTCTCGAACGTGACGCCGGACAGCGGGATATCGAACACCGGCAATTTCGCCGGCGGCGCCGCCTTTTGCTGCGCATTAAGTCTCGCGCACGGCGCCGCGATCGCGATCGCACACAACAGGGCGACAGAAAATTTTCGCGGGGATCGTCTCATGGCGCTGATCATCCGACATTGTCGGGAAGGCTGAGCGGCGCGTCGTTCGGCGATGGCGAAATCGCGCCGCCGGGCGTCGTGTTATTGTCGGGACAATTGGCGCCACCCTTGTTCTGCCCGTTCATCTGACAATTCTGGTTGGCAGCCTGCTGGTCGGCGGCATGCCCCCAGGAACAAATGGTTTGTCCTCCGGTGTGACTGGTCCCGTCGGTATAGGAGCCGCAACTGCCCGACGATTGCAGGGACTGGACATTGTTGTTGCAGACCCGCGCCCCGAATTGCTCGCAAGCGGCGAGCATGCCGGCGGTGACCGGATAGCCGTTGATCGGCGCCCCATTGTTGTAGGCGCTCAAAAGGGTCTGATAGCCCGAACTGCTGGCGTTGGAATTTGCGGTTGCGGCCCAGCCGTTGACCTGGGTCTGGAGGTCCGCGTTGAGATAAGCGGCG
>JAJXZC010000045.1 GCA_021780275.1 Pseudomonadota bacterium | reverse complement strand
AGAAGCGCGCGGCTGTTTTCGAACTCGAACGGAGCTTCGTCCGCGTTGTGGCAAAAGGAAAGTGGGGTGGAGGGCATCGGCGACTCACTGAGAGGAACTGGCGGCAGCCTAGAACGCGAAGTTTAACGCTTCGGAAGCGCCGTTCCGTCTTTTGATTTCGCCGGCCGCCGGTTCATCGCCTCGAATGGTTAGCTGACGGTAAAGGATGGCGCGCGTGCCGGGAAAACGGCGCTTGTCGCGCCCGATCCGCATTCGTCCGCATACACAGGATCGGGTTGCGCGCTTTTGTCGCGTTCGGGGCGTCGGGAATGTCCGCCTGGCCGCTGGACTAATCGAGGGCCGTGTCCATTTCCTCGAGGAAGCGTTCGGGAAGGTCGAGCCAGCGGAGCGCGAGCAGGCCGCTCGGTTCGATGCGCATGACCTCGGCGGCGAAGGGAACGCCGCGCTGGCGCTTGTGCCAGCGCAGCCGGCCGCTCACGATCTGGCCGATCAGGATTTCGCCCGCGAAGGTTTCGAGACAGACGCCGCCGGCCGACCAGTCGCGGGCGCGGTGTTCGGCCGAGCCGATCTGGACGAAGAGCCAGGGGTCTGTCGAGCGCGTCGCGGCGCGCTGCTCGGGCATTTCCAGCCCGACGCGGAGCGTCTCGACTATGCGCGAGATCAGCGACATCGCACCCCCATTCATTCCCCGGGACTTATAGTGCCGCCTTCGGCGCCGGAAACCAAGGGATGAAAGGCCGGTCGGGCTCGGATATAACGGGACAAGGTTAACCGGAGCCGTTCCGGCGAGGCGAATGAGCAGGACCCATGTCCCAGACAAGCGAGAAAGCGGCGATCCTGATCGAGGTCGGCCCCGGAGAGCTGATCGACAAGATCACGATCCTCGAAATCAAGTCGGAGCGGATGAGCGACGCGGCGAAGCTCCGCAATGTGCGTCACGAACTCGACGTGCTGAATGCGGCGCGCGCGGCGCATATCGCGGCGACGGCGGCGCTCGCGCGGCTCGAAGCGGAGCTCAAATCCGTCAACGAAGCGCTCTGGGTCATCGAGGACGACATCCGGCAATGCGAGGCCGACAGGGATTTCGGACCGAAATTCATCGAGCTCGCGCGCTCGGTCTACAAGCAGAACGACCGCCGCGCGGCGCTGAAGAAGGACATCAACACCCTCACCGGCTCGGCGATCATCGAAGAGAAATCCTATACCGAATTCCAGTGAGCGCCGGCCGTCCGTCAGGCGGGGAGAGGGTCGAGCTTGGCGCGCAGATGGATTTCGTCGAGCACGCGTTCGACCGGCAGGGCCGAGAGATGCGCGACCTCGATCACGGCGAAGTTCTCGCGCTCGATGCCTGTGAGGATCGCCGGCGCATAAGGCCCGAACAGCGCGAGCCCCTGCGTGCCGATATGGGAGGCGAGATGCGTCGGCCCCGTATCGTTGCCGACCACGAAGCGCGCGCGCTTCAGGATGCCCGCGAGTTCGAACCAGGTGAAGAAGCCGCGCTGCTTGCGCAGCTTGATGCCCGGGATCGTTTCGGCGAGTTCGATCTCGTCGGGCCCCGGCGCCATCACCACCCGGTAGCCCTCATCGATCAGGCGTTTGGCGAGTTCGGCGTAATAGGGCCAGCGCTTCTGCGGGTGGCGGGAAGACGAACCCGGAATGAGAAGGATGAAGGGCTTTGTCACGCCCGCATCGGCCAGCAGCGCGTCGACATCATCTGCCATCCATGAGACATCGGGTTTGCGCGAATAGCGAATGGTGAGGCCTGCGTCTTTCAACTGGCTCGCCATGCGATCGAGCGATTTGACCTTCTTGGGATTTTTGAGACGAACGGGATGGCTCGCGCCCTTTGCACTGCCCGACCAATTCGTGCCCTTGAAGAACCAGCGGAAATAGCTTGCCGTGCGCGAGGAGTTTTGCAGGTCGTAGACCATGTCGAACTTCTGTGCCTTCAGCATCTTCCCGAGCGCATACATTTTGTCCAGCCGCCAGCGTGGTGCGCGCGGGTCGACCAGCACATGATTGATCCAGGGGCAGCGTTCGAAGATGCGGCGGTAGGGCGGGGTCGTAAGGACGGTAATATTGTCGTTCGGGTGGTTTGCGCGAATGTCGCGAATGGCCCCTTCCGACTGAATGACATCGCCAAAGGCGCCATGTTTGATGATCAGAATACGTCGCATGGTGCGGTCAATTCAGCCCCTTGGTACGCTCACTTGTCCGGATGACTGAAGAGCGGGATCGATGGCGGTAATGGTCGACCGCCCTTATTTTGCCAGAATGTCACAGCCTCATGGTCTATGCGAGGCCTATTACTACGGGCAATCTCCTCCTAAACTAAGGCTGGCGCGCTGGCAATTCGGATGCGGTGCGCTTATCTGCGATATGCCCTGCGAGGACTCTGCGGATAGCGTCCTCGACGACGGAAATTTATATTTGTTCCGTTGAAATTGGGGTGTTTTCTGCCTTCGGCCTTTCGGGTTGCCGGCTTGAGAGTAATTGAAAGAGGACCCGTTCGGGACACGTGCATATGAGTGAGGCGAACAAGGATGTGGCCGAACGTTTGGGTCTTTCGAGCAATGGAAGAGGTCCGAGTGGGGGCTGGAGGCAATGGTTGGCTGCGCATCGCCTTCTTGCCGGAGCGGTTGCTCTGGTGCTCATCGTCGTGTTGATCTGGATTTACTTCGCTCGAGGTTCTTCCGAGCAGCAATATGTCAGCGAGCCGGTGACGCGCGGCGATCTCAAGGTTCTCGTCACGGCGACGGGGTCGATCGAGCCCGAAACCTCTGTCACCGTCGGCAGTGAAATCTCCGGACGCATCGACAAGGTCAATGTCGACTATAATGACGAGGTCAAGAAGGGCGAAGTGCTCGCCGAGATCGACACGACTGCGCTGAAGAATGCGTTGGCAAAGTCTCAGGCGACTCTCGATGAATCCCGTGCCACGCTTCTGCAATATGAAGCGACGCAGATCGAAGCGGCGGCGCAGTGGAAGCGGACCAAGGGTCTTTCTGCCTCTCATGCCGTGTCGCAGCTTGATGTTGATACGGCGCTCGCAGCCTTGAAGCGTGCCGAAGCGAATTACGTCGGCGGCAAGGCGCGGGTTAAAGCCAATGAGGCGCAGGTCGCGGCCGATGAAACATCGCTTTCTAAGGCGGTCATCCGGTCACCCATTGATGGCGTCGTCATCGAACGCGATATTGAGCCGGGCCAGACGGTTGCGGCCACCTTCCAGACGCCGACGCTCTTCACCCTGGCCGACAATCTGAGCCATATG
>JAJXZC010000102.1 GCA_021780275.1 Pseudomonadota bacterium | reverse complement strand
GGGGCCCATCGCGACGGTCTGGTTCTGGTTGATCTTCTGGTTGGCCACGATGCCCACGGCGCGTCCGCCGATCCACGCGTATCCGCACAAGACCGTGCGCCCGAACTCCGCCTTGTACTCGTCGAACTCGCCGCGGTCCACCAGGCGCGCGATCACTTCGCGCATCTCGTAGAGGTTGGTGGCTCCCGGCGCGGGATTCATCAGCCCGTAGAGATCCCCGGCATCAAACCGCGGCGCGTCGCGCACGGCGTCAAACTCGCGGCGGCGGAAGATCTCAGCCGGTGATGTGCTGGCGGGCCGTTCGCCCATCTTCGCAACCAGCGAGCGCAATCGCGCCAGACAGAGATAGTCGTTCGGCTCCTTGAAGTCGACGGTTCCCGAAATCGCGGCGTGCATCGAGGCGCCGCCCAGTTCTTCGGCTCCGGTCTTCTGACCGATGGCCGCCTGCACCAGAGATGGCCCGGCGAGAAACAATCCCGATCCCTCCGTCATCAGAACCGTGTCGGTCATGACAGGCAGATACGCGCCGCCGGCGACACACATGCCCATGATCGCGGTGATCTGCGGAATGCCGAGCGAACTCATGACGGCGTTGTTGCGAAAGATGCGGCCGAAGTCGTCGGTATCGGGAAAGACGTCTTCCTGCAGCGGCAAAAACACACCCGACGAATCGACGAGATAGAGCGTCGGGATGCGGTTTTCCATGGCGATGGTCTGCGCGCGCAGAACCTTCTTTGCGGTCATGGGAAAGAATGCGCCGGCCTTCACGGTGGCGTCGTTGGCCACAATCATGCACAGGCGTCCGCTCACGCGTCCAAGACCGGTGACCACCCCGGCGCCGGGAGCGCCGCCATACTCGGTATACATGCCATGCGCCGCCCACAGGCCCAGTTCGAAAAACTCCGCGCCCTCATCGAGAAGCAACTTGAGGCGCTCGCGCACGGTCAGGCGGCCCTTGCCGTGCTGCGCCTCCGCGGCCCGCTCGCCGCCGCCCTGCCGGATCGTATCTTCCTCGGCGCGCACCTCCGCCAGCAGCTTCAAAAGCGCGTCGCGATTCGCCTTTGCGCGCGGCGACTTCGGGTCGAACGCCGAACGCAGCCGGTTATCAAACTTGAGATTGTTCGCCATCCCCGCTTTCATGTCCGCCGGCAATGAATCACCCCCGCATATGGTCCACAGCAGCTCCTGCCGCGAACGGCTTCTTTGCAACGCCCCTTGTCGATTCCGCAATCATACGCCGACAGGCCCACCTGCTTCCCTGCACGCAAGCTGCCGGTTTGCAGCTTGCGGCCCGTCACAGATCCATCGCGGAACAGACCTGACATCCATCCCCTTTCTTGGATGCCTTGGCTTCCCCGAAGGGTTAATCGCGAGAGGCTCTTTTTCGAGGAGGGAATATTCGCGAGGCAGTTCCGCGGTTGGACAAAGGCAGCATTGTATCTATATCTTGATTTGGTTTGAATCGCACGAGGAAGTTATGAGTCATCCTTCCGTTTTGGATCCCGCCACTTCGTCAAAGCCCAAAAACAAAGTCCGATTCGTCACTGCCGCCTCGCTCTTTGACGGCCACGACGCCTCGATCAACATCATCCGCCGCATTCTCATGGCGCGGGGCGTGGAGGTGATTCATCTGGGCCACAACCGCTCGGTGGACGAGATCGTAACGGCGGCTTTGCAGGAGGACGTGCAGGGAATCGCCGTTTCCAGTTACCAAGGCGGGCATCTTGAGTACTTCAAGTACATGATCGACCTCTTGCGCGAGCGCGGCGGAGAGCGGATCAAGGTCTTCGGAGGCGGTGGCGGCGTCATCGTGCCCGGCGAGATAGTCGAGTTGCAGGCCTACGGCATCGCGCGCATCTTCAGCCCGGAGGACGGCCAGCGCATGGGCCTCGTGGGCATGATCGCTTCGATGATCGAGCTCTGCGACGTCGATCTTTCGGTTTTTGCGCCGGCCTCGCTCCATGCGCTCCGGTCCGGTACAAAGAGCGAGCGCCGGCGCAAGCTCGCGCAACTGATTACCGCGCTGGAAAATGACCGTGCCAGCGCGGATCTGAGGACTGCGCTCAAGGAGGAGTCAAAAAAGGTCAAGGTTCCCACGCTGGGAATCACCGGCATTGGCGGCGCAGGCAAATCGTCGCTGATCGATGAGCTGATCCGCCGCATCCGCTTCGATCAGGACGACGCGATCGAAATTGCTTTCATCTCCATCGATCCCACGCGGCGCAAAACCGGCGGCGCGCTTCTGGGCGATCGCATCCGCATGAACGCCATCGGCGCATGGAACGGCCAGGAGCGGGTCTTTATGCGATCACTGGCCACGCGCGAGGCCAGCTCCGAGATCTCCGCCGCGCTGCCCGAGGTGATCGCGGCCTGCAAGCTCTCCGGCTTCGATCTGGTTCTGGTGGAAACCTCCGGCATCGGACAGGGCAATGCGGCAATCGTGCCGCAGGTCGATTGCAGCCTTTACGTCATGACCCCGGAGTTCGGCGCTGCCTCGCAGCTTGAAAAAATCGGTATGCTGGATTTTGCCGACTTTGTTGCGATCAATAAATTCGACCGCAAGGGCGCCGAGGATGCGCTGCGCGATGTCAGAAAACAGGTGCAGCACAATCGCGAACTCTTCACGGCGAAACCGGAAGAGATGCCTGTCTACGGCACCCAGGCCTCCCGCTTCAACGACGACGGTCTCACCGCGCTCTATCAGGGATTGCTGCCCATGCTCGCCGTGCTGGGCCTTCCCGTCAAGCCCGGCAAGCTGGCCCCCGTCAGCGCAAAGTCGTCCTCCGGTAAAAGCGCCATTGTGCCCACCTCGCGCGTGCGCTATCTGGCCGAGATCGCCGAAACGGTACGCAGCTATCACCGCCATGTCGATGAGCAGGTGAAGCTGGCGCGCGAGCTCCAGCAACTGGAAGAAGCAAAACGCATGGCGCGCGATGCGGGCAAGAGCGCCGATCTCGACTCACTGATCGGAGAGCGCCAGACGCGGCTCGACCCGGAAGCGAAAAATCTCCTCGACTCATGGCGCGCGCTCGATGCGGCCTACGCGGGTGAAGACTTCGTCGTCAAAGTACGCGATCGGGAGTTGCGCACGCCGTTGATCTCGACCACGCTCTCGGGCACGCGGATTCCCAAGGTAACGCTGCCGCGCTATCAGGATCACGGCGAGAGGCTGCGCTTCCTGATGGAAGAAAATGTACCCGGATCGTTTCCTTTCACCGCCGGCGTCTTCCCCTTCAAGCGCGAAAACGAAGACCCCACGCGCATGTTTGCC
>JAJXZC010000697.1 GCA_021780275.1 Pseudomonadota bacterium | reverse complement strand
CAGCTTCTCGATGCCCTGGTGACGCAGATCGATCACGAAGGAGAGATCGACTTCACGCTTCGGCTCGCCCGCGACCTTGAGCACGATGATCCAGGGCGTGTCGGGGTTGAACCCCGCCAGCTTGATCGCGTGGCGCACTACGATTTCGGGAGTGGGCGATTCGATGATCACGCCTTGGACATTGAGCTTCCAAGGTCCGTCGTGGTGATGCTCATGCTCGCCATCGTGCTCACGGCGCTCATGCTCGTGGTGCTGGTGCCCGGCATGGGCGCCTTCTTCATGTTCCGCCTCATGGGGCGGCTTTTCATGTTCGTGATTCATCTTTGTGTGTTCCTTATGTTATTGATGTGGTTGCCGATTTCAGCGGATTGGTGACCGCCAAGCTCAATCCTGCTACCGTGCTACGTCAGAATTGGACGCAACCCTTATGCGGTATGACAAGACCCGGAAAATTCTTGAGCTTGCACGCGCGCTGGCGAGCAGCGCCGAAGGCTTGACCCTGGACGACATGTGCCGCGTGGCGGGCTGCGGACGCCGCACGGCCGAGCGCATGCGCGACACGATCCGTGAAGTCTTTCCGCAGATCGAGGAAATCCCGGATCACCCAACCAAGCGCTTCCGCATTCCTAAAGGGCTCGACGGCTTCTTCCAGGACCCGACAGCCGAGGAGTTGAGCGATCTTCAGGTCGCCATCGCTGAGCTGCGCGAGACACGCGCTATGGCCCGCGCAGAATCCCTTGCATCGCTCGAGCGAAAGATCCGCGCTGCGATGCGCCATGGGCGGCGGCGGGCAACCGAGACGGACGTGGAAGCCCTGCTGCGGGCCGAGCTCATCGCCGTGCAGGCGGGGCCGAGGCCGGCCGAGGACCCCGCAGTTCTGGTCAAGCTTCGCCATGCCCTGCTGGCATCAAAGATGTTGCGGTTCGTCTACCAGGGCGGTTCGCGGCCCGGCACGCCGCGTGATGTCATTCCGTTTGGGATCATCTTTGGGCGCATGAACTACCTCATCGGCGCCGACGCGGGCACGACCAAGGCCAAGCATTATCGGCTGGACCGCATCGAGAACCTTGAGTGTCTCGATACGTCGGCATCACCGCCCGCTGACTTCGATCTTGTCGCGTTTGCCAATACGGCTTTTGCTTATTTCGAAGGTGAGCAAGAGGATGTTGTCTTGCATGTACTTCCGAGCGGAATGGACGACTTCAAGAACTACCGCTTTCATTCGAGCCAAACGGTTGAGCACCATCCCGAGGGCGGCGCACTCGTGCGGTTTCGCGCCAGCGGTATGCTCGAACTCGCGTGGCACCTTTTCACCTGGGGCCACAAGATCGAGATCGTGGAGCCGGTCTCGCTGCGCCAGCTGATGACAACTGAGCTGCGCGTCGCGCTCGCGCATCATGAAGAGCCGCTACGTTTCACTTACGCCCTCGATAACAGGAAAGCATCCTAGCCCAAGGTCCTACGTCCGATTCTGTCGCAGAACACCCTTATCCTGCCCAGCGCCATGCATCCGCTCTCCCCTTCGCGCCTCAACGACTTTCTCGGTTGCCCTCATCAGGCCGCCCTGTGGCTCGCCGGCATCAAGCCAGGTGAGGAGGCGGACGCCACCTTGCAGCTTATCCGCGATAAGGGCTTCGAGCATGAGGCCACCGTTCTTGCACGTCTCGAAAAGCTGCATGGCCCCGCCGAGCGCATCCCATCGGAAGGCAGTCTCGCTGATCGCGCGCGCTTGACGCGGGAGGCCATCGAACGCGGGGCGAAACTGATCTATCAGGGGGCCCTGACCAAGGAGGCGTGGCTCGGCTACCCGGACTTTCTGGTGCGGACCGGCTCGGCGCCCGTACTCGGATTCGCGCCCGAGGATGCTAAGCTATCGCGCAAGGCCAAGGGCGAGTACCTCCTTCAGCTTGGCGTCTACGCGGAATTGCTCGAAACGCTGTTCGGCATCCCCGTACAAGCTGGCGCGATCCATGTCGCGGCCGGCGAGCCCGAAATCTTTGACCTTCGCCGTACGCGCTACATCCTCCAACGTCTCATGCGTGCCTTCGAACGCTTCGTTGCCGACGAAGCGCGCGTGACCAAGTCCTTGCCGTGCGCGGCCTGCCCACAATGCGACTACCACTCCCGTTGCGAGGAGGAGTGGCGCAAGGCCGACAGCCCGTTTTTCGTGGCGGGCGTGAGCGGCGCACAGGTCGTCAAACTGGCGGCGGCCGGCATCCATACGCTTTCGGCGCTGGCGGCACTTTCACCGGGCACGAAGGTGGACGGCATGGGCGCCGACACCGTGGCCAAGCTGTCGGACCAGGCGCGGCTCCAGCTTGAAGCCCTCAAGACCGGCAAGCACGACTTCGAACTGCTACCGCGCGCACGGGGTCGCGGCTTCGCCATGCTCCCTGCACCCGATGACGGCGACATCTTCTTCGATATGGAGGGTGACCCGCTCGTCTCCGACGAAAAGCTCGAATATCTCTTCGGTATCTACGGGCGTTTGAGCGGAGCGGCGGATCCCGAATTCCGTCCGTTCTGGGCGCACAGCCCGTCCGAAGAAAAAGCGGCGTTCGAGAGTGTGATGCGCCTCTTCGTCGATCAAATCCGGCGGCACCCAGGTGCGCATATTTATCACTACGCCGCCTACGAGCCGGCAGCATTGAAGCGCCTCGCCATGCGCTACGCGACGATGGAGGCCGAGCTCGATCAGCTCCTGCGCGAGCGCCGCTTGGTTGACCTCTACCGCGTCACGGTCCAGTCGCTTCGGGCTTCGACCGAGAGCTATTCCATCAAGGCCCTGGAGGCTATCTACTGGCGCGAGCGGAAGGGCGAAGTGAAGACGGCATCCGACAGCATCGTCGAATATGAACGATGGTGCGTTACGAAGGACAGCGCGATCCTTGACTCCATCGCCAATTACAACAAAGACGACTGCATTTCCACGGCGCAGTTGCGGGATTGGCTTGAGGGACTGCGCCCGCCCGGCATCAATCTCGAAATCGTGGACGATACCGCCGCCGAGAAGCGCGAGCAGTCGGCCGCCCGCGCCCAGCTTGAGGCGCGCAAGCAGACTCTCGCCGCAGCGGTGCGCGCTTGCGGTCGAGGCGATGCGCGCCTGAGGGACCTCATCGCCGAGTTGTTGTGGTTTCACCAGCGTTCGCAGAAACCGGGCTGGTGGGCCGTGTTCGAAAGGCAAGCCTGGTCTGAAGATGAATTGGCCGACGACGTCGAGAGTCTCGGCGGCCTTCAACGCGACAAGAAAACACCGCAGGTTCCGATCAAGAGATCGCT
>JAJXZC010000225.1 GCA_021780275.1 Pseudomonadota bacterium | reverse complement strand
GGAACTCAGAAGCTGAACAGATCGCGTTCGTAGACGACTCCCTTCGCAAGACTGAGCGCCATTGCCGGCGTCTCGTTCTTATTGCCCATCCTCAGCATGTAGTTGTGGTAAAAGCGCAGGATGGTCACGAGTTTCGGTACCATCTCTGGGTTGTAGTAGCTATAGGCATGCCAGATGCGCTGGCTGTTGGCGGCGGAAGGGATGCCGCGCTCAAATCCGGCTATGCGCCTGCGCGCCTGGTTGAAATAAGCATCCACGGGGTGGATCGTCGCCTTGGTCATGAGCTTCGCCAGACCGTCCCACCCGAATTGGTCACGATCCGTCGTCAACCTGATATTTTTGTTCGGTTCTGCCTTCGTGTGGAACGGCCAGGGCATGCCAAGCGTCGCGAGGTGCTTCCCCCGAGCAGCCGGCGTGCTATGCGCATGAGACAGGCGCAGGATGTGAACGGTAAGGGCCTCCTCGTCGGTCAGGTCCGGAAACTCGGTCTTTATCTGGGCAACTTCTGTTGCGAACTGCTTCAGCTCTTGCCGGAAGCGCAGGCGCAAGCGACGCCTGCGGGCGGAGGCTCATCGCAGAGCCTCGCCGATATTGACCTGTTCGGCCTCGTTGAGTTCGTGTCGCGATGCGATGTAGGACGGGATAAGCTGTTCGCGCTCTTCCGCCGAGAGCGGTGTGTTGGCTTGGTCGTCGCCATCGAACAGAGGATCAGACATGACGCTCCGGTTTGTCGTCCCACAGACCGCGCAGCGATCCGGACAGGAGAAGATTGACCATGCGTTCCTGTTCAGCCTCAAGATCGGCCCGGAGGAGTGCTTGGTTTTCAAGCCGCATGGTGTGATCGAGGCGCGCGATGGTTGCGCGCGCCTTCAGGAGCGCGCGCTGGCGCAGAATGTCGTCAAGCGGCTCCGTTGGTACGAAGGCATATACGAATGTGCAGTTCATCGCCTCGGCGGCCAGCTGCAAGGTCTTGAGCGTGGTTGCGCCCGTGACTTCCGCCTTCTCGATGGCGGGTATGCGCGAGGGCGCAACGCCCATCCGTGCGGCGAGCTGGCGGACGGTCATGCCAAGGGATTCCCGAATGGCCTTGACCCAGCCCCTGGGAGGAGCAACAGGCCTTGCATTCCGGAGCGGCGCCAGGCGGCGATCCAGTTGCTTGCGAGCGAGGGCGGCTTGATGCGCGTTCATATCGAACACCTTTCCATTCGAATGGAAACACATATAAGTGTACATAACAAGTTAATTTGTTCATTTTAATATGAACATTAAAATCTACGCAGAATACATATATGTGAACATAAATTCCCTCTGCAACGAGGTGACCGATATAGAAACCCTCGCTCGGGGAGTGGGGGACCAGGTCCATCGGTCTATCCGCACACGGAAAAAGCGCTGTTTCCGGGGGGCGAGCCAAAACAGGTCGTTATAATGTCCACGAAGCCATATCGTGGTCAGTATATAGGCCATGTTTGTTGATATCCGGGCGGTGGTCAGCAATTGGTCCCTGCGTTCGAGGGCGCCAAATCTACTCCGGCTCTCGTTAGCGTCCGGCGCAACCCTCGCAATCCGTTGCAAGGACAGCCTCTGACAGGCCGTTAACAACACAGCTAAATGATCGACGCGGCTCACCGCATAAATTTCTTGCGGGCCTGCTTCAAACGGCGAGGGAATGTCCCCTTATGGTGCGGCGCGCGCATGGAACAATGGACGACCGAAGGAGGCAAAGTCGAGGTCAATGCGACCTGTCAAATCAAACACTTAGCTGGATTGAATCATTTCAGCCTGTATTTCAGGGACTTTGAATCACTACGAGCCTGTGAAACGAATCTGCAGGTCGTTGCGAGCCCAAGGATTTCTGCGGTTTCGTGAATCAGTTTGAACCTGTCCCCACATCAGTCCCCGTCTCCGCCGGGATTGCCGAACCTCACAAAAATTTCGATCATACTGGATGCCACATGTCTCGAGGCGGCGGGATTATGTTACGCTGATCGGGCTGTATGGTTCTGCGGTAAGGGGGGCCGCCGATCATGAAGGGCGACGAGACCAGGGAACGCATAAAGCTCGCGGCCAGGCGGCTTTTTGCGGAGCGAGGAGTGGACGGTGTTTCGATCCGCGAGATCGTCGCCGCCGCGGGGCAACGCAATGTCGGCTCGCTTCACTATTATTTCCGGACCAAGGAAGCACTGGTGCGCGAGCTCGTCATCGACGGCACGAAGGCCATCGACGACCGCCGCAACGTCATGCTCGACGGCGTCGCGCGTTCCGGCCGTCCGGTGACGCTCCGCGATGTCATCGAAGCGCTCGTCTGGCCCTCGGTAAGCCCCGGCGGCGAAGAGAGTGGCGAGGACACCTATATGCGTTTCATCGTCTCTCTTTCGGTAAATCACCGTGCGCTATACGTGAGCGCGCTCGAAGGGTGCAGGCGGTCGGGCTACGAACGCTGTCTCGCCCACATCCGGGATCTTCTCCCGCATGTGCCCGAAGCCATTCTCGATCAGCGCCTCGTCTTCCTGAGAATCTATCTGGGCGCGGCCATGACCGCGCGTGAGTCCGCCTTCAACGGCGGCGGGCGCGTCTTCTGGACGCCACGCTCGACGATGGAACATTTCATCGACACGATCGAGGCGATGCTCGATGCGCCGGTCTATGCGCGAGCTGAAGCCGTCGACGGAAGGATGCCCGGCCGGCCAGCCTTTGCCGACGCGCCGCTGCGCCCCTCGACGATGCTCGCCGGCGGGTAGCGCTCGGGCCGATCCATCAAACGAGAGCGGTGATGCGATAGGCGCAGCGCCTCGCGCCCGCGAGCAGATGCTCCATGCGCTAGACCCGGCAGTCCGGTCCAAGAACCGCCCGAAAGACGGAGAGTTCGGAGCGGCAGAGCTGCTGGCATGCCTTTGCCGCCGCTGAGATCGGACAGTGGTTCTCGATGAAGAGAAAGCTGCCGTCTTCCTCGCGCCGCCACTCGGCCATGTAGCCTTCCTCCGCGCGCTGCCGCGCCAGCAGGCTGATCCGTTCTGCCAGCGCTTTCGAATGCGCCGCCGCCCGTTCGTAGCTGCTCCGGGTTTCGCGCTCGCGTCGGGCGATCAACCGCTCAAGGCCCGCTTCGCCGAATTCGCCGCGCACGGCATCCAGCAGTTCAACGGTGATCTGGGCGTGAGCGTCCGGAAAGCGGGCATGGCCCGCCGGCGTCAGCGACCAGCATCGTCGCGGGCGCCCGACGCCGCTTTTGACGGTCTCCGAGGAAATCAGGCCTTCCGCCGCGAGACGCTCAAGTTGCTGCCGGCT
>JAJXZC010000174.1 GCA_021780275.1 Pseudomonadota bacterium | reverse complement strand
AGGCGGATGTCTCCTTCGACCGCGCCGAGGCGGTCGACCGGCTGCTGCATTCTCCGAAAGTCGCCCGTGACCTTGATGCGGATGATCACGACGAAGACGACAATTCCGACGAAGACAACGGGAACTAACCTCAATGTCCCGACGCAAGAAGGGTGAGGCGATCTCGGGCTGGGTCGTCGTCGACAAGCCATTGGGCCTCACCTCGACCGATGTCGTCTCGCGTGTGCGCCGCCTCTTCAATGCCCAGAAGGCCGGACATGCCGGTACCCTCGACCCGCTCGCGAGCGGCGTCCTGCCCGTAGCGCTCGGCGAGGCGACCAAGACCGTTCCCTTCATTCTCGACGCCTCGAAGCGTTATCGCTTCACCATTCGCTTCGGCGAGGCGACGGCCAGTGACGACGCCGAAGGCGAGGTGACGGCCACGAGCCCCGTCCGCCCCTCCCCCGAGGCGGTCGAGGCGGCTCTTGCGCGCTTTGTCGGCGAGATCGAACAAGTCCCACCAATTTACTCGGCCATTAAGGTCGATGGCGAGCGCGCCTATGATCTGGCCCGCGCAGGCGAAGCGGTGGAGCTCAAGGCGCGCCGTGTGACCATCCATGAGGCGCGCCTCCTCGGCTGCCCGGACGCCGACCATGCCGAGATCGAAATCCTTTGCAGCAAAGGGACTTACGTCCGCTCGCTGGCGCGCGATCTGTCGCTGGCGCTCGGCACCGTCGGCCATGTTTCGGCGCTCCGGCGGGTGGCCCATGGGCCCTTCCGCGAGGAATCCGCAATTCCGCTGGATAAACTCATGGCATTCGGCCATATTGCGCCCGCTTCCGAAGCCTTTTCGAGGCATTTGCTGCCGCTTGAGACCGCGCTGGACGACATCCCGGCACTGGCCTTGAGCGAACAGGATGCCTCCCGTTTAAGGCAAGGCCAGGGAGTTTTATTGCGCGGGCGCGACGCTCCGATCCTGTCGGGGCCGGTTCTGGCGACACACCGGGGACACCCGGTGGCTCTGACCGAGTACAGCCAGGGCGAACTGAAACCCGTGCGTGTTTTCAATCTCGATTCATAGGAGATCCCGATGTCGATTACGCCAGAGCGCAAAGCTCAGCTGATCAAGGAATTCGGCGGCAAGGAAGGCGACACCGGTTCGCCCGAAGTGCAGGTCGCGATCCTCACCGAGCGCATCACGAACCTCACCGAGCATTTCAAGGGCCATGCGAAGGACAACCATTCGCGCCGCGGCCTTCTGAAGATGGTGAGCCTGCGTCGTTCGCTTCTCGACTACGTCAAGAAGAACGACCAGAAGCGTTACGAGTCCCTGATTTCCCGCCTGGGAATCCGGAGGTAAAAACGGGGTGATCACTTCTCCCCATGACCTGAGTTTTCGCGCGACATGCGCCGGCGTGGTTTCGACCCCGCCGGCCATGGGCGCGTCTCGGTCCGAAGAGACAATCGTCCGTCAACGGAATAAAGCTCGCGTGTGGTCCTCTCTGCCGTCGTCTCACGGCTTGAGGTCCCTCACGGCTGTGCGCGGCGCATCAAGCGCGCCCTCGCGAGCCTGAACCGTTTATGTCCGGCCGCGACGTCAGCGGCAGAAATGGGCGCCGTCCGCCAGATGGTGGCAAGAACGCGAAAAACGCGGCGGCGCGGAACAGGAAATAGATATGTTTGATATCACACGCGAAGAAATTGAATGGGGCGGCCGCAAGCTCGTCCTCGAGACCGGCAAGATTGCCCGTCAGGCAGACGGCGCCGTGCTCGCGACCTATGGCGAGACCTCGGTTCTCGCGACGGTCGTCGGCGAGCGCAAGCCGAAGCCCGGCCTCGACTTCTTTCCGCTGACTGTGAACTACCAGGAAAAGACCTACGCCGCCGGCAAGATCCCCGGCGGCTTCTTCAAGCGTGAAGGCCGTCCGAGCGAGAAGGAGACGCTGGTCTCCCGCCTCATCGACCGCCCGATCCGCCCGCTCTTCGCCAAGGGCTTCAAGAACGAGACGCAGGTGATCGTCACCGTCGTCAGCCACGACATGGAGAACGATCCCGACATCGTCGCCATGGTCGCGGTTTCCGCCGCTCTCACGCTTTCGGGCCTGCCCTTCCTCGGCCCGATCGGTGGCGCGCGCGTCGGCTACATCAATGGCGAATACAAGCTCAACCCGCTGATCGACGAGATGCCGGAAAGCGCTCTCGACCTCGTCGTCGCCGGTACGGCGGACGCGGTGCTGATGGTTGAATCGGAAGCGAAAGAGCTTTCGGAAGAAACCATGCTCGGCGCCGTCATGTTCGGCCACCGCGAGTTCCAGCCGGTGATCGACATGATCATCCGCATGGCCGAGAAGTGCGCCAAGGAACCGCGCGCCTTCGAAGCGAAGGACGAGTCGGAGCTTGAAGGCGAGATTCGCGCGCTGGCCGAGGCCGACGTTCGCGCCGCCTATGGTCTCAAGGACAAAGGCGAACGCCACGAAGCCATCGCCAAGGCGAAGGACAAGGTCAAGGCCGCGCTCTGCAACCCGGAAGACCCCAATGCGGTTGCCGAAACGGCGGTCGGCGGCGTCTTCAAGGCGCTCGAAGCCGATGTCGTTCGCAACTCGATCCTCGACACGGGCATCCGCATCGACGGCCGCGACGTGAAGACGGTTCGTCCGATCGTTTCGGAAGTCGGCGTTCTGCCCCGCACCCACGGCTCGGCGCTCTTCACGCGCGGCGAGACGCAGGCCCTCGTCGTTGCCACGCTCGGCACGGGCGAGGATGAGCAGTTCATCGACGCGCTGGAAGGCACCTACAAGGAACACTTCCTGCTGCATTACAACTTCCCGCCCTACTCCGTCGGCGAGACGGGCCGCGTCGGCTTCACGGGCCGCCGCGAAGTCGGTCACGGCAAGCTTGCCTGGCGTGCGATGCGCGCCGTGCTGCCGCCCAAGAACGAGTTCCCCTACACGATCCGTCTCGTCTCGGAGATCACCGAGTCGAACGGTTCGTCCTCGATGGCGACGGTTTGCGGCTCCTCGCTCTCGCTCATGGATGCGGGCGTTCCGCTGAAGCGTCCTGTCGCGGGCATCGCGATGGGTCTGATCCTCGAAGGTGAGCGCTTCGCCGTTCTCTCCGACATTCTCGGCGACGAAGATCACCTCGGCGATATGGACTTCAAGGTGGCCGGTACGGAAGAGGGCGTGACCTCTCTCCAGATGGACATCAAGATCACCGGCATCACCGAAGGCATCATGAAGCAGGCCCTCGAACAGGCGAAGGGCGGTCGCGTCCATATCCTGGGCGAGATGGCCAAGGCGCTCACGACGGCC
>JAJXZC010000810.1 GCA_021780275.1 Pseudomonadota bacterium | reverse complement strand
TCGATTGGTCGCTCTGCGGCGACGACAATCAGGTTCTCGCTTATTTGGCGAAGGCTGATCTCGGCGATCATCGATCCTGGCTTTCCTTATGCCGCGAGGTGAAAGAGCGCCTGCCGCTCGCCGAAGACTGCAACACGACCGGCCCCGGCTATATTTCGCCGTACGAATTCGCCGGGACCCTGTCGCAGCTCTGCCGCGCCGACGACATCATCATTCCCTGCAGCAGCGGCGGCGCCTTCACGACGATGCTTCAATGCTTCGCCAACAAGGCCGGGCAGATCATGGTGTCGAACAAGGGCCTGGCCGCCATGGGCTATGGCCTTTCCGCCAGCATCGGCGCGGCATTTGCCGGCAACGGCCGGCGCACCGTCCTCGTCGAGGGCGACGGCGGCTTTGCGCAGAATCTTCAGGAGATCGGGACGGCCGCGGTCAATCGGTTGAATCTGAAAATTTTCATCTATGACGACAACGGCTATGCGTCGATCCGGATGACCCAGAGCAATTATTTCGGCGGCCGTTATCTCGGGTGCGATATTGCCACAGGTCTCGGTCTGCCCAACTGGGAGAAGATTTTCGCGGCTTGGGATGTGCCGGCCATGCGGATCAAGCCGGGTTTCGAGACCGATGCGGCCTTCCATAAATTGTTTGCGGCGGAGGGCGTGGCGGCCTTCATCGTCCCCATCGATCCGAAGCAGACCTATTTTCCGAAGATTACCAGCAAAGTCACCGAGAGCGGCGGAATGGTCTCAAATCCGTTGCATCGGCTTTCTCCCGATCTCGACGAGGAATTATATCGGCAGGTCGCCCGCTATCTGCTTTGAGACCTGTCATCGGCCGGACGTAGCCTTAATAAGGATCGCGCATGTCAGTCCAAAATATCAAAGCGGTCATCCTGGCTGGCGGCAAGGGGTCGCGTCTCAGCGAGGAGACGGTCGTCACGCCGAAGCCGCTGATCGAGATCGGCGGCCGGCCCATCCTTTGGCACATTATGAAGATCTATGCCGCGCACGGCATCCGGCGCTTCGTCATCTGCCTTGGCTATAAGGGCTTCAAGATCAAGGAATATTTCCTGAATTACGGGTTGCACAACGTCGACGTCACGATCGAGACGCGGGGCGGCCTGCATATTCATCAGGAGCCGGCCGAAGATTGGGAGATCACGCTTGCCGAAACCGGCGAGGAGACGATGACGGGCGGCCGCATTCGCCGCATCGCGCGATATCTGCAAGACGATGATCTTTTCTGCCTGACCTATGGCGACGGCGTCGCCGACGTCGATATCGCCGCGAGCCTTGCGTTTCATCGCAGCCACGGCAAGCTCGCCACGGTGACGGCCGTGCGTCCGCTGGCCAGGTTCGGCTCGCTCGACATTGAAGCCGGTGCGGTCAGGCGCTTTGTCGAAAAGCCGGTGACCGAGGGCGGACTCATCAACGGCGGATTTTTCGTCCTTTCTCCGAAGGTCATCGATTACATCGCCGGCGACGAAACCTTGTGGGAGAAGGAGCCGCTCGAAAACCTGGCGCGCGACCAGCAGTTGATGGCTTTCGAACACGACGGATTCTGGCAGCCGATGGATACGCTGCGCGACCGGCATCATCTCGAAGAACTATGGGCCAAGGGCCGCGCCCCCTGGCGGATCTGGGACGACGTCGCGCCGCGCGAAATCGCCGGCGGCAAAAGGCGGCTGGCATGACGATCGAGCCCGGCACCGCGCCGGTTTTGGACCGTGCATTCTGGAACGGTAAGCGGGTCTTTCTGACAGGGCATACCGGGTTTAAGGGGAGCTGGCTCGCGCTTTGGCTCCGCCGTCTCGGCGCGCATGTCTACGGCTATGCCTTAGCACCGCCGACCGAGCCCAACTTGTTTTCTCTGGCGCGCCTCGAAGACGGGCTGATTCATCAGACAGCCGATATTCGCGATACTGGCGCGCTGAGCGCCGCCGTACAAGGCTTCAAACCCGATATTGTTCTTCACCTCGCTGCGCAATCGATTCTGCGGCTCTCCTATGACGCGCCGGTCGAGACTTACAGCACCAATGTCATGGGCACGGTCAATGTTCTCGAAGCGGTCCGCAGCACTGCATCCGTGCAAGTCGCGCTCGTGATCACGACCGACAAATGTTACGAGAATCGCGAGCAGATCTGGCCGTATCGCGAAATCGATGCGATGGGCGGCCACGATCCTTACAGCAGCAGCAAAGGCTGCGCGGAGCTTGCCGTCTCGGCCTATGGCCGTTCTTATTTCAACAAGGGCCAGACGATCGTCGCCTCGGCCCGAGCCGGCAATGTCATTGGCGGGGGCGACTGGGCGAAAGACCGGCTCATGACCGACCTCGTCGCCTCTTTGACCCATAATAAAACGCTGATCATTCGGTCGCCCCGCTCCATCCGGCCCTGGCAGCATGTGCTGGAGCCGCTTTCGGGATATTTGCGCGCCGTCGAACATCTGTGGGCGACGCGGCCGCGGGGCCCGGAATGCTGGAACTTCGGTCCGGAGAGCGAGAGCGAGGCGCGCGTTTTGGACGTCGCGCAGGAAGTCTGCCGCCTCTGGGAGAGTAAGATCGGCATCGAGGTCATCGCCGATCCGCAAGGCCGGCACGAGGCGAATTTGCTGCGGCTCGATTCGAGCAAGGCACACCTGGAGCTTGGCTGGAGGCCGCGCCTTTCGCTGACGAAGGCGCTTGCCATGACCATCGATTGGCATAAGGCCAACCTTGCCGGCGCGGACATGCAGCGCTTTACCTTTGCCCAGATCGAAGCCTATGAGAACAGCGCGCCGCCGGGAGCTGCAAAGACCCAGGAGGCGTACATCACCGATTATCCCGCCAGAAAGGGCGTTGCATGAGCGACAGCGTCGCTGCCGATTATTCCATGATCGCTGACGAGCGCGAAGAACTGCGTGCGCAGATTCTGGCGTTGACCGCGCGCTATGCGGAGGTTGCGCATGCGCCGAAACCCTTCGTCGCGGGTCAATCGCCCATTCCGGTCTCGGGCCGTGTCTATGACGCGCGCGATATGGTGTCGCTCGTCGATAGTTCGCTCGATTTCTGGCTGACGACCGGCCCGTTTAACGATCGCTTCGAGGCCCGCCTCGCCAAATTCCTCGGTGCCCGCTTTGTCCTGACGTGCAATTCCGGCTCGTCGGCCAATCTTCTCGCCGCGACGGCGCTGACGAGCCCGTTGCTGGGCGACCGCGCGCTGAAGCCGGGGGATGAAGTAATCACCTGCGCGACTGGGTTTCCGACGACGGTCAACCCGCTGCTGCAAAACGGCTTGGTGCCGGTGTTCCTCG
>JAJXZC010000374.1 GCA_021780275.1 Pseudomonadota bacterium | reverse complement strand
TCGACACGTACCTTGAGAAGCTCGCTGCGATTGCGCAGGACATCCTCGATACGGGCGAGAATGTTCTCGACGCGGACGCCATCGAGATCGAAACGCGGATCGGTGAGAACCTCCCTCGTCCAGGCCTGCTCGCGCAGGAATTGCCCCACATAGTCTCCCGGCGTCAGCTCCACCGGGCCGGCAGCCTCGTAGAAGTCGGAGAGCCTGTCCGCAACCGAGATGATCTCGCCGCGGTCCACCGCGCCCGCCGCGAGAGCGCGATCAAGCATCCGCTCGCGAGGCAAACGCCGCATGAGCACGAGCCAGTCGACCGGCACCCCCTCTCCACCGATCGCAAGCTTGCCGCCGGCGCTCAATGTCAGGGGCACCACACCGAGATAGACATCGGCGGCAAGCCGACGATTGAGCCGCACCTCCTCGCGGCAATCGCTTTCGCGCGCTTCGACGGTGCTGAAATCGAGAAAGGGATAGCGGACGGGCTTTTTGAGCTTGTAGGCGCGCCCGCCGACCAGAAAGACCCACGACATATGGGTCTCCTCCGCGAGCACTTCGGCTGATGTGTCGCCATAGGAGGCCGGCCGCAGCAGGAAGCGCAGCTTTTCCTCAAGGGAGATTTCGGAAAGTTCGGTCAAGGATCGGTGGCGTTCCGTTGTGCAGCTATCGGCTTTCGTCAGCATCGCCGATTCATCGTGCGGATCGTTGATACAAATCAAGGAAGGAAGCAGACGACATGCCCATGTTGTCGTTGGGGAGCATGCCTGAGGCGGGCTGTCGGAAACAAGACATGACCACGCTTGCGACCGCGGACCATGATGTCAGGTGGTTGCTGGTCCGGACCGATGCTGCGGGTACGAGGAGCCCTCGGCGGTATCCGGCGCGAAACGGTCATTCCATTGGCGCGGTGGAGAGTTGATTACGTCATCCCTTGATACAAATCATCGGTCGCAGACGCGCCGCCCGCCGCGCGAGGCCTGCCCTCCCGGCCGCCTCGACGCAAGCAGAAGGTCCGGCGCCGGCGCCTCGCAGCTGATCTCGACTTCTTCGGCGGGTTGGATGAGCGCAGGCTCGATCTTCGCCGCCGTCATGGCAAGGGCGGCCTGCTCGAACGCCTCGGCCAGGGTCGGCGCAATGCCGCGCACACCCACATCCGCTCGTGCTCGAAATGTTCCAAGCGGGCCACTTTTCCCTCGCTCCGGTGCTGTCGTCCGCCTCCACAAACTTATACCATGTCAGCGAAAAGAGGCCCTGCCGTGTCAAATGAAGCGACGGTGATCAGAAAACGCGCGCCTTTCACCAAGGCTCCGAATCTCGCCGACTACGCGGAGGTCCGCCGCAGCTTTTCGTGGGAGGACGCGCGCGCGCGGCTCGACGGCCTGCCGGATGGCGGTCTGAACATCGCCTATGAGGCGGTCGACCGGCATGTTCGTCACTCCCGCGGAGACAAGACGGCCATTCGCTGGATATCGAAGGACGACCACATCCGGGATATCAGCTACTCGGAACTCGCCGGTGAGACGGATCGTTTCGCCAACGCCCTGAAGGCGCTCGGTATCGGCAAGGGGGACGCCGTCTTCGCGCTCGCCGGACGGGTTCCCGAACTTTATATCGCGGCGCTCGGAACGCTGAAGAACAGCAGCGTCTTCTGTCCACTCTTTTCGCAGTTCGGACCGGAGCCGATCCGTACACGGATCGAACGCGGTGAAGGCGTCGCGCTCGTCACCACGCGGCGGCTCTTCGAGCGCAAGGTCGCAAGCTGGTGGCGCGAGATTCCGGCGCTGAAGCACATCATCCTGATCGATGGAGGAAAAACCGGGGACGAAGGCGTGATTGGCTGGGACCGCGCCATGGAAAATGCCAAAAGCGGCCCGGCACTCGTCCCGACGAAGCCGGAAGACCACGCGCTCCTGCACTTCACAAGCGGCACCACCGGGCGCCCGAAAGGAGCCATCCATGTCCACGAGGCGGTCGTCGCCCATAACATGACCGGCTTTTTCGCGCTCGACATGCATCCCGACGACATTTTCTGGTGCACCGCCGACCCAGGCTGGGTGACCGGCACCTCCTACGGCATCATCGCGCCGCTGACGAATGGCCTCACCATGGTCATTGACGAGGCCGAGTTCGACGCCGCGCGCTGGTATCGCATCCTCCAGGAACAGAAGGTCACGATCTGGTACACGGCACCGACCGCCATCCGCATGTTGATGAAGGGCGAAAGTTCGGTGCCGCCACCCACCAGGCACTACATCCGCTTCATGGCGAGCGTCGGCGAGCCACTCAATCCCGATGCCGTGGTCTGGAGCAACAAAAAGTTCGGAATTCCGTTTCACGACAACTGGTGGCAGACCGAAACGGGCGGCATCATGATCGCCAATTATGCCTCCATGGACGTGAAGCCCGGCTCCATGGGACGGCCCCTTCCGGGCGTCGAGGCCGCCATCGTCAATGCGCCCGAGGAGGGCGGGCTTGAGGTCGTCTCGACATCGAGGACGGTAGGCGAACTGGCGCTCAGGAGCGGCTGGCCTTCGATGTTCCGCGGCTACCTGCACGAGGAAGAACGCTACCGCAAGCGCTTCCGCGACGGCTGGTATCTGACCGGCGACCTCGCAATGCTGGATGATGACGGATATTTCTGGTTTGTCGGACGCGCCGACGACCTCATCAAATCCTCCGGCCATCTCATTGGACCGTTCGAGGTCGAAAGCGCCCTGACCGAACATCCAGCGGTCGCGGAGGCCGCCGTCATCGGCCTTCCGGACGAGGTTGCGGGCGAAGTCGTGAAAGCCTTCGTGGCGCTGAAAAGCGGAATGGAGCCGAACGAAGACCTCAAGAAGGACATTCTCGGACATGCCCGCAAGCGCCTCGGACCAGCCGTCGCGCCAAAATATCTCGACTTCGTCGACAATCTCCCGAAGACGCGCAGCGGCAAGATCATGCGCCGGCTTCTCAAGGCGCGCGAACTCGGCCTTCCGGAAGGTGACACATCCACGCTCGAGGGCGCGTCATGACCGCGAAAGCCGGACCGAAGTTCCATCTGGGGCACGAAGAGCTTATCGCGCTTTACAAGCAGATGCTGCGCATCAGGCACTTCGAGGAAAAATGTGCTGAACTCTATCAGGCGGAGAAAATTCGCGGCTTTCTTCATCTTGCAATCGGCGAAGAAGCGATCGCCGCGGCGGTGATGCGCGTTCTGCGTCCGGACGATGCGATCGTCGCCACCTATCGTGAGCATGGTCACGCACTCGCACGCGGCATTCCCATGCGCAACATCATGGCGGAGATGTTCGGCAAG
>JAJXZC010000027.1 GCA_021780275.1 Pseudomonadota bacterium | reverse complement strand
CCGGCTCATCTAAAGTGGACGCGAGGAAGGAAGTCAGCGGTCCAGTTTGCAAGAAGATCGATCATTTTCAACGCGGCACCCTCAGCGTTTTCCTCGCGCGCCAGATCTGATAGCCGCCCGCGGAAATCTTCGGGGATGGTGTCAGAGTGCGCCTCTACCAGCGCCATGGCTGTGTGATAGTTAGGGAATTGCTCGGGTCGTTCGACGCGGGCGTCGGCGGGTAAAAGAGAAAGCGCGATGGCGATGTCGCGGGTCGCGCCGCCAAATGCTGCGAAGGGGATAAATGGTTTTCCGGCGTCAAGCGTGAGCAGCGCTTCTTCCACAACGCCGGGCATCGCGCCTTCATAGTGGTCGGACAGGTTGGCCTGCGTGCCCATTTTGCCCCCGAGCGCTATACGCGCATCCGACGTTTCTGCGGCGTGTTGGCGCGCCCAGGAATAAGCTTCGGCTGGGGTCCATGCGGATGCGGATTCCAGCCACCTCGCAAATTGGTCATCACTCTCGAGGACGCGAGGCTGCCCTGCCCCGTCAGTTGCGACAATATGCCCGGGTGGCTCGAGCGAAAGGCGCATGTCCGTCGGGCCAAGGAACGCGTGCGTTTCTGCAATCGACCGGCATTCCCGCAACATTTCTGCGAGGGCATCAAAGCTCGATCGCCGCAAAATAGGGTCGGGGATCAGATGAATGAACGGAGGAACGTCGTCGCGAAGGGCGTAGGCGGACGCCAAATGACGAAAAATCTTGAATGTGAATCCTGAGGGATTCAAATTGCCCGCGTATTGGACGCGCGCGCCGCTCCGCACCAGCGCCGAGCAAATCGAGAGCAGCATGCGGTCGACTTCCTGTTTAGGAAAGCCGAGCTTGAGCCGGTCGGGCGCATCGCTGATGGAAATGGCGACCGTGCGTGGCGATAGATTCGTCATCGTACCTCGGCGAGAGTGAGGAGCTTTGAGGTCGGTGACAAGACGGACAGCGCGTTGTTGAGGATTTCCTGCTCAAGCTTGGCCAAGGGAGGATCGGGGTAGACGATGTTCTCAGGAAGGGCTTTGGCGTCCGCGAGGTCGAATAGCTCAGGAGGACGCGGCAAGATGAGGGCGTCGGATGCTGATATGCCGGCGGCGGCGAGAAGGCGCGCGCCCTGGGCGGCGACAAGATCGCAGCGCAGCCCCTCCGACAAGGTCTCAACCAAAAGCGGTTCGATCCATGCCCCGCCCGTCTCCGCGACGCGCAGTTTTGGGACATTGGCGCCATAAGGATACGTGCGGCTGGTACGAATCCGTCCAACGTCTGCAAGGACGATCGGTCGACGGCTTCGTTTGGCCGTCGTCAGCTCAAAAACGCACCACGGACGGCTGTCGTAAACGTCCGAGACAATGGCTAACAGAGTCCCCTGCCCAATTTCGCGCTGAAAAGCCTTTTGGAAATCGAGTCCGGGAATCAATTCCTTTGCATCGTAGAACGTCTTGAGGGGAACGTCCTGGCTAGTGTCGTTTACGTAATCGACGATGGCTTGCGCGACGTTGTCGCCATCCGCCTTCGCATGGCTCACGAAAAGCTTCTCCGGCGTCAAGCCAGGCTGCAACATTTCTCGCAACTGGTGGCGGATTGTGAAAACGACGTGGAGCAACAGGCGGGTGTCACGCTGCTCGCCAGTCGCCAGGCTCGTCGCCCATTTGCGCCGGTATACGTATTGAATCAATTTTTCGCTTGGAAGCGGCGGCTCACCCGTCGGGCTGCCGAACGGAATATAGATGTCGACATCGCCGCGCCGCCCCATTTCGCCTTTTAGCGACGAAATGTATGCATCCCATTCGCTTCTGTCCTGATGCATGAACTGATCGTGCAGCAGCACAATGGCGTTATGCTCGGCGAGACTGAGGTCGATGGGGCGTGGCAGGATGCTGCCCGCACGCCACGGTTCGCTCCGAAAGCGAACCGGAACGCGATAGGCGACGCCATCGCGCTCCATTCCAATGCCGTCGAAATGCTTGGCGATGATGTCGGCGGCATGTTTGCTCGACGCCTCGTCGCGCGCAGGCGCCCAAATGACATAAATGCGCAGAAAGTCATTCATGCCGATGCCGCCCGGTTTCGCAACGCGCCACCTCATCCGCATCTATCGGCGCAGAGCTGGCATCATCCCACATAGCTGAGCAATGTAAATGGCTGATCGCGACGGATGTTGCCATCAAAGCCGCGCGGGCGCTAGGGATGAGGCCGGATCGTCGCCTTTCCGGTCGCCCATAAATCGAGACGTGCGTAGATGCCAGCCGTTTCCCTGATCCACAAGTGCTGGCGACCGCTGTCTGCTCCAAGCGCCACGTCCACATAAGGATAAAGGCCCAGATACTCTTCTCGCTCGAATTCATCTTCGCGATCAAGAGTGATCGGCAAGATGCCAACTGCTCCCTTTAAGCCATCAAAGAAGCCCAGTTCCCATGGCATCCAACGCGACGCCTTTGAATGTTGGCTGTAAACGTAAATCAGCACATTTGAGCTTCGCATGCGGTCACGCAGGAGGTTCGCGGTGTCTGGGGTGACGTCTTCAGGAGATAACTGGGGATCGCTGTATTTGTCGACGTAGACCGACAATTGCCGATCTTCGAGCATCGCTTTGATGCCCAAGAGAATGTGTTCAGGTTCAGCAGATGAGTGACTGAGAAAGACATCGAACCTTTGATGGGTCGAGGCCGTGTCTTCGAATAATATGCTTCCTGCGCTCTTTTGGCGGCGTTGCATAACTTGCGCGGCGCGTCGGCGAACTTCGGTTTCGGTCAGAAAGGCCATATTTCCAATCCGTCCATGAAATCAAGCGGTTCTCACCCAATCCAAGGGACGGCCGACGTAGCCTTGTTCATTCAAGGATTGCAGCCATGCGATGAATCCGTCGCGCAGCGGTTCGGGAAAATTGTTCTGATGACCGCGCCGCGAACAGATGTCGGCGCCGCCGAAGTTACGAAACTGTTCGGGAATTTCAGGTCCGGCACCGCCCCAATAAGCAAACTTTCGACCGATGAGAACCCGCTCCGACGTGGTGTCGTGGTCAACATTGAGCGGATTGGCCGAGCCGTCTCTCTGGCTGTGAAGGGAATTCGCTTGCCGCCAAACGCCTGAGTTTGGGTCGCGGTGATAGATGTTGTCGCCAAACGCCAGCATCTTGCTGCCGCACAGATTGGGGCGTTTGCGGGCAAACCGCGGGTCGGCCCAATATAGGTCGAAGGTCGTGATTTCGTCGACAATCATGAAATAGACGAGAAAACCTCGACGCTTGCGCTTGGCGCAACCCGTTCCGACGACGTAGTCGCCCACGGCGGCGTGCTGGCGAATCTTTGGCTTGCACGTCGCCAATGTGCACACGCCGTGAAAAGGGTTTGGCGCGAAACCGTAGTCGTGATCGAGGACGTAGGAGTGCAGGCGCACGGTCACGCACACCTGTAGCGCGCGATATTCCGCGCCGCCCGGGGGGCACCGGACGCGTCGCGCCATTCGTTGATTTTGCCGTTGATGGCGTCGATGATTTGCTGGCCACGCCAAGGCACGCAAGCATTCGCATAGAGGTCGAGCGCTTCCGGGACTTCGCAGCCGTGGTCGCCGTTATCCCAGACTCCGATGATCTGTTTGCCTAAACGATGGGCGTGCTCGATCTCCCAGTTGACCCAGGCGCTGTCTTTGGTGTCCGGCGTGATCAGCACGAGGACGGTTCCCGCCCACTGGATGCGGGGCGACAGGATTTCGCGCTTGATGTAGTCTGGATTTTTGGCGTCGTTGGGATTGGAACTGTTGACCGAGCTGTCGCGCGCGGCGCAACCGTTCGCCGCCAGCATATCTTTCAGAGGCTGAAGACGATGATCGTCTTCGTGGATATGGCTGATGAAAACGTTGCGGATATCGTCGGTCATGGAGCGCGCTCGATGGCTGAGTGTTCACGAGGCGTTCTTACCCGATTCGCTGCCGCAAAGCCAGCTACAGGCAATGCCGCATTGCCGGATCTCAGCATCCCTCTATGTTTTTTGCCGCCAGTGCGGCGCGACGATCGGGGAAATTGAGCTGATTCGTTGGTCCAATTGCGGCAAGGTCGACGCGTCGGTATGTCCGCTTGCTCCGCTGTCACTCGCTGATCGACGGTCCTGAAGCTGTCTTAAGTCATGGCCGACGGCTTGCTGATGGCGGATAATTTTTTAATTTTGGGGCGCTCAAATGAAAACGAGACAGCCGGACGTCAAGCATTTTGTTGACCAGATGGCTTTATTGGATTTCGAGGCTGTCTTCAATCCTTACGCGCAATCGTGCGCCGAATACGACGGGGAGGACGCTCCTTCGGTGCGTCGCCAGAATTTAGCGGTCATCCTCGAAGCCGCGTTGGCGGGAGGCATTGATTCGCTGTGGATTGGGCGCGATTTAGGCTATCGGGGCGGACGTCGGACCGGCTTGGCTTTGACTGACGAAGTGCATCTTGATGCGCACGCCAGGTTGTTTGGCGTGCCGCCGCTCGCCCGTTCGACGCGAGGGCCCGCGGTTTCCGAACGCACGGCGACGGTGATCTGGCGGGCGCTTGCACAGGTCAATCGGCCGATTTTCTTGTGGAATGTCTTTCCGCTGCATCCCCATAAGCCGGAAGACCCCATGTCCAACCGGTGTCACACGCGCGCCGAGCGGCAGGCCTGCCGGCCGCTGTTGATGTGGCTTATCGAAAAACTTCGCCCCCGATCGATCTTGGCGATCGGTCGAGATGCTCAGTTATCGCTCGCCGATCTCGAAATCGAGGCGCTGGAGGTGCGGCATCCAAGCTATGGCGGCCAGACGGCCTTTCTCGATGGCGTCAGGCACCACTATGGCGTCGCCCGGGTCGCGGAACTGGCGCAACCGCGGCTATTCTGAGCATTTTGCGCGTTCAAAAAAGTCGCCGGACATGTCCGGCGACTTCTTCCGCTATTGCTTCTGGCGTTCGCAGCGCGCCATCAGAGGCGACGTCAATTTTGAGCCAAGGTCCAAATTGGGCGCTTGTTGAAAGCGCTAGATATTGTTGGCGCACGCGTTCGAGCAGAGCGTGGTCGGCTTCGTATCGGTCAGGGCCGGAGCCGATGTAGTCGCGCGCGCCCTTGGCGCGAATGGTATCGCGCGCCATAGGGACAGGCATATCGAGAAACACGTTGAGGTCGGGAACGAGGCAGCTGAGCCGCTGATATTCGGCGTCAAGCACCCAATCGCGGACGGCAGCAGGAATTGTTGCGCGCGCCGCCTGATAAGCTGCGTTTGAGGCGACATATCTGTCGGCGATGATGATTTCGCCTGCCTGAATTCTGCGGTGAAGGTCAGGCTGCCCCTCTTGCCGGTCCAGAGCGAACAGCATCGCCAACGCGATTGGGTTATCCTGCCCGAACGAAAGAGCGCCGGAGAGGTGGAGACCGATCAACCGGCCCGCCTGGGTGCGATCGTATCCCGGAGAGGAAACAATGCCCGCACGCCGCGGCGACAGCAAGCGCTGCAGATTGCGTGCGAGTGTATTTTTGCCAGATCCGTCAATCCCTTCGATTGCCAACAGCATGCCGGGCCTCAAAAAAGGTGGTGAATTTCCAGCAAATAGCGGCTCGTCGCCTTGCTTTTGGGGTGTGCTTGACCAATTCTCATCATTCGAGATGACATATGTGGCGACTCGTGTCGATTGCGCGCGCCCCGGCCCGCGGGACTAGGACAGGCGATGCAGTCATTCATTGGACAGTCGGCCGACGAGTGTTGGCGCTCGGCGGGGACTCGCCTGATCCAGGAATTCTCTGGTGGAGTGGTCGACAGCCGGGCTGGCGAGGTCAGGGAGATTCTCCACGCAACGATGGCTATTTCGGATCCGCGGCAGCGTTGGGTCCTTGCGCGAACGCCGGGCCTTAATCCCGCTTTCGCCATCGTCGAAGCCATCTGGATTTTGGCCGGCCGAAATGACGCATCTTTTGTGAATTTCTGGAACCCGGCCCTGCCGCGTTTCACCGGCGGCGGCGACCGATACGCAGGCGCCTACGGCCGGCGTTTGCGGACGAATTTCGGTGTCGATCAAATCGAGCGCGCCATCGATGCGCTCGACGCAAACCCGCTGAGTCGTCAGGTTGTGCTCCAGATTTGGGATGGCGCTTTGGACCTGCCGTCGCCGCAGGGCGGCCCTTCAAACCCAGACGTCCCTTGCAATCTGTCGTGCTTGCCGAAGGTGAGGGACGGCAAGCTTTACTGGCTCCAAGTCCTTCGCAGTAATGATTTAATCAGGGGCACGCCTTATAATATCGTCCAGTTTACTGTTTTGCAGGAGTTTATCGCCGGCTGTCTAGGCCTAGATCTAGGAGAATACATGCAAGTCAGCGACAGTCTGCATGTTTATGTTCAAGATCTCAACTCCTTCTCGATTGCTGGGCCGGGGCAGGCGCCTTCAGCTACCGCCTCTCTTTTGCTGGGTCGTCGGGAAGCGGCGCGCGTCCTTAGGGAGATGGTCGTGCTGCTAGAGCGATTGTCGAGCGGTGATCTGACGATCCAATGCGCCCGCAAGATCTTAAGTGACGGATTGCCCGCGGGCTATGGGGACTTCCTTGCAATCGCGGCTGCCGACTCGGCGCGCCGCAGAGGCTGGGGTGACTTGCAGGCAGAAGCCGCCGACGGGTGCACGGATCCTTTGCTGAAAGCCGCTTGGACGAATTGGTCTGAGCGCAAGACCGGACGCTTGCAAGCTTGCGCGGCTGAATAATGGAATTCGACAATGCAGGGCTCTGCGACCTTTTTGCATTTAGCCGACATGCATCTGACGCAAGTTGGCCAAACCATGGAGCGCAATGACGCGAAGGTCCAGCTTCAAGGCGTTTCGGAAGAAACTAAGGAGCAGGCGCTCGACCTGACATTTGAGAAGCTCGCCGAAAGGTTGTGGCGGGAGCAAAACCAGCTGTCGGGCGTGTTGTTTACAGGCGACGCTCAGGATCGGGGCGCGCCTGGCGGCCATGATCAGCTTTTCGCACTTTTGATGAAGCATTTCGCGCGCCTTGGTATTTCGCCGCAGAAAATTGTGGTGACGCCAGGCAATCATGATGTGGTTAAGAATAGCGAGCCTGGTTCAGAGGAGCGCTACAAGGCTTTTATCGACGTCTGGCGCGCCAAAAACTGCGTCACGCCTTGGCTCGACGGCATCGATTCGAGTCCGGCCGATCCCAAGCAGCATTCGCTCGTCGCCGATGACAATTTATGGGCCGTCTTTCCTCTCAATTCGAGCAATTGGGCGCAATCGAAATTCGCGCTGCCAGAAGGCGTCGATCGGCAATTTAATGACGTCGCCAAGAAGTTAAAGGAGCTGGCTCCCGCCGCTGTAGCTGCTGAGATCGAAGCAATTTTCAAAGATTCCGTTGGGCCAATGCTGCAAAGCTTGACCCAAGTCGACGTCGCGCGCCTTTCTGGGCAGCAGCTTAGTCAAATTCGCCCTGTGATCGAGGCGGCTGGCGCTGAAGGTCGCAGACCCCTGCGCCTCATTCTGATGCATCATCACCTCTCCGCGCCATCGATCGCGGAAGAGATCAGGCCCTTCTCCGAGATTTCAAATCTGAGCTACATTAGGCAATTTCTCCGAGAAATCAAAGCGGACGTCGTTTTGCACGGGCATAAGCATGTTGAAGCTTTGATGTACGATTATATCTACGATCCGAAGCTTGGGCCCGACGCACCTCCGCACCGATTGATGACGATTTCAGGCGGGACATTTGAAACCAAAGAAAGCTTGAGCAGGACGGGTGGAAGCGCCATCAGGCTGGTGCGGTTGACGGGCCTCCCCGGCGCCCCGCAAGTCGAGGTCGAGCGCATTCCGCTGGCGGTCCCTGCCCTCGACTTGTCGCCTGGCAGCATTGTCAGAGGCAGGCTGTGGCGAACCAATGAGCCAATGCTCGGTGGTCCGATCGTAATTCACGGCAACGACATCGACGAGGTTTATGCGCGTGCGGTCCAGGCCGCCTCGGAAGAAGCCAAAGCTAGTATGTTGATTGTGCATCTGGATCAAGCTGACGACCCGGCGCAGGAGGGCGTGGAGCGGCCGCTTCCTTTTCCGGCAGATTATCCAGAGATTGATCTGACGCAGCCGGAGAATACGCAGGTTTTGGTTCAAGATCTCGTTTCGTGGTGGCAACTGCCGCGATCGCGGCTTGAAGAGCGAATACCTTACATTCACGGCACGCGCCTGCGCCGCTTTGGCGGTCAAATCGATCAGATCAGCCGCCTCGCGCAGCTTCTAAAGGAAAACAAAACGACATCGCGTGGGGTCGCAACGCTGATCGATCCGGCCAGAGATTTCACGCTGGATGGCAAAGGCGAAGACTTCGCTTCATTTTGTTTGGTTCAGTTCCGGCGGCGAAGCGACCCGGAGAGCGGCGAAGTGCTTGATTGCACCGCATATTACCGCGCGCAGGAATTCCAATATTGGTGGCCGATCAATGTGGCGGAACTGCGGTCGGTGCAACGGGAGATCGCGTCGAAGATCAGTTGCCGTCCCGGTCGGATCACGACAATTACCGCGGACGCCAGGGCGGTCATGACGCGCTCGCCTTCGCAGGTTGCGGTGCCCGTGATCGACCGCTGGCTCGACCAGGCGCCGGAGAAGCTCGCCCGGCTGTCTCAAATGTTGGTCGACAAAAGCAAGGCCGACAACGCTGAGATTGCGAAAGATTGGCGCGCCTTTCTCATCAGCCAGGAGCGCGCGGCGAGCGATTTCAACCCGGAGGGCACGGCGGTCGCGGTCGACGGTCTCAATTTGTTGGCGTCGTTTGTCGAGCAATTGTCGGGCAGCGAAGGAAACGTCAGTTTGCCGCGCGCACTGCGGAGGCTGGCGAAAGCAAATCAGCGTTATGAAAAAGCCGGTCGAAGCCCCGCCGCTTTCGACGAATGGTCGGACGATGTGCGTGAATATATTCAGGAACTGCGACAGGCGACTGAGCATGTTGTCGCCGTTGGGGAGCCTGCGCCGATTAGAACTCTGGCTGGCGAGGAGTTGGTTAGCGCCCTTGCTAGCAGTGCAGCAGAGTCTACAGAGGGATAACAATCTCCAGGTTGGAAATCGTCACCGGATTTAGTTCTTGGCGTGCAACCGTTTGGTTAACCAAATAAAGCGAGCCGATTGCTGGTCTTGGGCGCAACATCGAGTCTCCGGTGGCTGGGCGAGAGGTCGGACTCACTCGCCGAATGGACCCGAAATTGCGCCATAAAGCTGTCGCGCCAGAAAACGCTTGCTAATCGGGGCCGTCCACATATGGCCGGGGGTACGCAGCCGGGGCGCGCGAGGCGGCGGACAGTTCGGCCGGAAGGGCGAGCTCAATTTCGTGCGCCATGATCGAATTGCTGCGGGACTGTCCCGCCTTTCAGGAATATTTACTCGCGTTGGAGCCAGTCCCAACGCGAGTAAAATTGATCGCGTGATTTTCGCCCTCAGATGGCGAAAGGATCGATCTCGGCCAAAATCTGCGCCTCATCGCCATCGAATTCATTGGCCGGCGTGACTGAGAGGCTGCCGTCGCCGGCGCGAAAGACAACAATGGCGACCATCAGGCTGGTGGCGAGGCTGAAGGCGAAGGCTTGAGCGTCTTTGAGGGACATCGATCCGGCTCCTGTTTCGAGCGGAGGACCGTCCCCCGCTGACAGGCGCCCGAAAAGTCCGAGCAAAAAGCCGCAATCACCGCGGAGGGCAGAGCCCGCAGCGGCGGCACGCGCATGCGTAGTCCGACCCTTCACGGGTTGATGGCGTCAGGCTTTGGGCTGGACCAAGGATCAGCGCCGCTCGTTGCGGGGGATGCGTTCGATCGATCCGAACCAGGAATCGGCGGCAAGCAAGACGCCAAAACCGGGGCATGGGATCAGCTGCTTTGGCCGCCTCCGACATAGTCAGCTCGTGCGAGCGCGCAGAATTTCAAAAGCGGCGCATCAAGCGCCGCCGATCTCGAAGCGATAAACCGGAATGCCCATCTTGCGGGCCTTGTCGGCGAGATTGTCCTGGATGCCCGTGCCCGGATAAACGATGACGCCGATCGGCAGGACCGCCAGCATTTGGTCGTTGCGTTTGAAGGGCGCGGCCTTGGCGTGTTTGCTCCAGTCCGGCTTGAAGGCGATTTGCGGGACTTTTCTGTGATCGGCCCAACGGGCGGCAATTTTCTCGGCGCCTTTCGCCGAGCCGCCATGCATCAACACCATGTCGGGGTGTTTGGCGTGGACCTGATCGAGCTTTAGCCAGATCAGCTTGTGATCGCCCGCCTCTCCGCCGGAAAAAGCGATCTTCGGCCCGGCAGGGATGAGCACTTCCGACTCCGCGCGTTTTTTCGCCGCCAGGAATTCGCGGCTGTCGATCATCGCCGAGGTCAGGTTGCGATGATTGACCATCGAGCCAGCGCGCGGTCGCCAGCTTGAGCCGATCTGTCGCTCGAATTGTGCGGCGGCCTGATCGCGCATCAGTTCGAACGCGTCACGGCGCTCGATCAGGGTTTGCCCCTCGGCCGTCAGGCGCTCCAGTTCGACGGACTTGACCTCGCTGCCGTCCTGTTCCTTTTGCGCGCGACGCTGCGCCTGTTCGTTGTCATCGAGTTCGCGCTCGATCCGGTTCACGGCGCGGTGGAAGAGATTGACGTTCGACCAAAGCAGATCTTCGAGGTCTGGTTCGAGCCGCGTGTCACTGAGGGTCGCGATCAGGGCGTCGAAAATATCGGCTATGGCGCCGGCGACACGATCGCCCTCGGGCAGGGGCCTTGGATCGGGTTCGTCCGAGAAGGGACGATAGCCATAAAGCTGAAGCTCTTGCAGGACGTGATCGAAGGATGAGGAATTGTGCCGCGGTTCGAAAGGCTCGCGCTCGCTCATGTTTGGCTCCATCGGATTGGACCGCGCCCGTCGCGGCCTTACTGGGCGCCGGAGCCGGCGGGCGGGCCGGACCTGCACCCGCAGCGATAGCGCAGGGCCGAAGCGCCAGCGGAGGATGGCGAAGGCCGGCGATTTTGCCTCGCGATGCAAAGCCCCCAAAAGGAGTGGCGGAAAATCGTCGGCCGCAGCCATTGCCGGTCCGGACCGCTTGCCGGCCGATCGCCCCTCTGGAAGGCCTCGGGCGCGGCTCTTTCCGGCGCCGCCATGAACGAGAACAACCTGACGGGACGACCTGTCGGCCTTCCCTTCCTTCCGGCTATGCCGAGAGCCGCATGCAGCGGGCGACATCCTCAGGAGCGAGCTGGAGCCGTATTTCCGCCCGAAGCGCGGCGACGCCGAAGGTCGTCAGATCCTCATTCAAGTCACCCAGTCGTGGCGACAGCACGATAGCGTCAATTTCGGCCTCGTTGGCGCGCTGGATCAAACGGTCCCGCGCCGCGTCGCCTGCGGGATCATTGTCGCGCGCGATATAGAGCCGGCGTAAAGAGGGAGGAAACAGGAAGGCGGCGAGATGGGCGGCCGAGAGCGCCGCCGCGACCGCCATATTGGGCAAGACGCATTTGAGCGACAACATGGTTTCGAGGCCTTCGCCCGCCGCCATCACTTGCTCGGCGCACCCAAAGCGGACCGCATGGCCGAGTAGGTTCCCCATCGCCTTGCGCTGCGTGTCGATCGGCGCCTTTCCAGATCCATCGCACGCAAGCCAGGTGCGATGGACGCCGGTGATTTTTCCGGAGCAGTCCGTGACCGCGGCGATCATCGCCGGCCAGGTTTCTGGTGAGCTTTGTTCGTCTCGCCGATAAAAGCATCGCGAATGGAAGCGCAATTGCGTCAGATCGCAGCAACCGACGATGTTCCGCCGCCGCAAATAGGTTTCGGCGATAGTGCCTGGGATCGGCTTCGACATGGCCCAGAGGCGTCGCGCGGCCTCCGCCGAGCCCAATGGAGCGCGCTCACGAATGAGGCAATTCCTCCGCGGCGCGGGTTGGGGCAGGCTGAGAAAACGCCGCGCCTCCTCGGCGACATCGCGAAAATCGGCGAGGCCCCGGACCTCGCGGATCACGTCGAGCAGATCGCCATGTTCCCCGCTGCTCGCGTCGAGCCATTTCCCGGCGCGGCCTTTGGCGGAATCGCGCAGGCGAACGAACATCGAGCGGCCTGGGTTGTTGCGGACGTCGCCAACTTGCCAATAGGCGCCGTGACGACGGCCGTTGAAAAGATAATGCCGGCACACCGCCTCGGCCTGCCGGCCGAGACGAGAGGCCAATTCAGCGGGGTCATGGCGGGTCATCACGCGGCCGCCCGATCGAGGATGCGCTCGATTGGATAGGTTTCGATCAGCCTCGCCAGGACGGCGGCGCCTTCCGCGTCGGCCGGCGCGAAAAACCGCAATTTCCAGGAAATGATCTCGCTGAAGAGGCCATAGGCCCGTAAGCGCTCACGCATGGCTTCCGTGAAATTCACCAGTTCGATGCGATTGGCGCCCATGACCTTCACGCGGCGAAGCTGCATGCCTTCGGCGAGATCGAAAACCGCGTCGCCATCCATCAGCGCCGCGTGGACCGCTTCCGGCGCCATGCCTGCGCCTCCCGTTGCACTTGCATTGGCCGCCCAGGCCGCTGAAACGCGCCGGCCGATGATCCTTTCGCCGTCATCGGTCTGGAGTCGGTAAACGCGCGTCGATTCATCCGGCAGGCGTTTCCACACGGGAAGCAGCAGCCCGGCGACGACATGCAGGACGTTTTCGGAATATTCGGGGAGCTGCACGATTTCGGCCTTCCAGGCGGCGCCGAATTCCTCGCGGCTGGCGTCGCGCCAATGGCTGTCGGCCATCATCTTGAGCGAGGCGTGATGCTGGTCCATCGGCCTGACGAGGCGGACGCGGCGCTCGATCTCGCCATCGTCGAGCATGATCGAGGGCGCGGGAGTCTGGACGGAGGCGCGGCCCGAGCGCTCATTAATGAGCAGTTTTCCATAGCCGTCGGCGAGCATTGCCAAAGCCTCGTCGAGCGCGACGGGGCGGTTGCGCCGCTTTTCGGCAATGGTCAGCAGGCGGGTTTCGGCGCCGCTTAAGGGATGA
>JAJXZC010000284.1 GCA_021780275.1 Pseudomonadota bacterium | reverse complement strand
CTGTCTCGATGGCCGGAAATTCACCGCTCGCGCGCAGCACGGTCACGAACAGCGGGTTCGGCGTTTCTGGGCCAATATAAGTGTCGATGCGCGGCGCGTATCCAGTGGTCCACAGGTAAGCATCTTTGTCGCCGAGCTGGATCGCCGTGCCGCGCAGGCATGGATAATCGCCGTCGCGGAAGAGCTTGGTCTCCCCATGGGTCGATTGGATACGCACACCCACGATATTGGTGCCATCAGGCGCGGCCTTGCTGAAGGCCTCCCATTCGGCGTCGTTGAACTTGGTTCGGCCGTGAATGAACAGCTCTTTCGGATAGATCCCGAAGCGCTGCTTGTAGGTTTCCAGAACCGTCTTGATCAGTTTTCCAGCCGCCAGATCGCTGAGGTGAAATTCTCTATTTTCGGTCTGCCAGGGCCCGTTCGCCCCGCGAAAGACGACGCCATCCCCTTCGCTCAGGAACATCTGCGCCGCACAGCAAGCGTGATTGTCGGGATGGTTGGGAAGGAGTTTGAAGACCAAGCCGACGCAGCAGACGCCCGGCCGCATACCGGCGATCTTCCACGGGGGTTCAGCCTGCGTTTTGTAGAACAGGCCCGTCGCCAGGTTCCAGGCGACGGTGGCGGAATCCTGGGTGCCGCGCTTTGGATATCCCGCCTTGTTCACGAATTCCTCGGGGGCAAGCGTCGTCTCGCGAATGAGCTGGGATGTCATGCCCAGCTTCAAAAGCTTCGCCTTGATCTGGCGGTGGAAGTCGGGGATGTCGTCGAACACCGCTTCAAGTGTGTCATCAATGACTCCCGCCAGCAGCGGAAGGTCGGCGCGCCCCTTCTGGCGCCTGGACAACTCCCCCTTGAGGAGCTCGACCTTGCGGCGCTGACCCGCAACCGGCCGGCAGGTTTCGAACACGATTTCCGGCACGACGAAGATCCAGACGTCAACTGTCCGCTCCTCATTTTTCGCGTGACGCTCGATCGGGTCGATGAACAGCTTGGTCGTCGCGGCCACCGCCTCGTGATGGTTCTCGATCGCAATCGCGGCACCGATGTCCGCCGGATCGATCTCGCATGTAATCATGGCGCCCGGATCGGCGCGGATCCCGAAGGCCTCTTCGAGACCGGGAAAGTCGGACAGATGCAGCCGGAACTCTTTGTCGCGCTTGCCGCGAGGCGGAATCGCGACGGGATTGCCGATCGCCTCGAGCCAGCGGCGCAGGAGATCCAGGCCATGTTTTGTACCAATCGCGCCGATCGTGATCTGCGCACGATCGGGCATCGACGCCGGCCCGTAAAGCGTGAGACCGTCCTTCGGATGATCCGAAGCCTGCCCGTGCCCAAATCCGAGCGGTGGTTCCGGAATGTAGAGGACCGGAACGGATTTTTCGGGAAATTCGATCAAGCGTCCTCCTCCTCGAAGTGGCCGCCGAGCGTTGTGGAATCGGCTTCTTCCGCATCCTCGCCGAGCTTGTTGGTCTGGCGCGCGGTGACGGGCGCGGTGAACTGGATCGGCATCGCGTCGAGCGTGATGCTGCCGCCCGAACCGACAGCAAGGTCGACATAGGGGCTGTCGCCGGCCAACAACTCCATGAACGCCATCACACGCCCGTGCCAGGCCTTGTTGCGCCAGGCCGAGCAGATCGAACGCCGCAGGCGAAACTGGGTTTTCGTGTCCGGAATGACAATCGGCTTGTTGCGCTCGCCGATGTCGGAGAACAGCACGCGGCCCTTGAGGCGCATATGGGGATAGGGAAAGAGGCTGGGAATAACGCTAACGCCATATTCCCAGATCTTCTTGCGGGCGACGCCGCGCAGCATCGAATTGCGGCTCTGACCTTGGCGGCCCCATGAGACACGCTTCTTGAGGCCCAATTTGTCTTCGCCGACATGGAAGGACAGGCCACTCGAGAAGGTGTGGGTAAGAAACCCTTCGCGGGCGCAATGCTTCTCCCACGCTTGGCGCAGGAGATTCATCATGATTGATCGGGCATCCCGGCTTTCGATCCCCGCGTCCGATGACCCGTTCTCGAGGAGATCGAGAACATCGAAGTCACGCTCGGCGCGAAACGGCCCCACCCGCTCGAAATGTTCTGTCAGGTCGAGCGGGCTGGCGAAGGTCAGGAAGCCGTCGCCGAACTCGGCCATCGGGTATTCGAAGGACGCGCCGAGCTTGCGCAGCAAAGCCTCATTGGCCCGGTTGCGCGGCACCAGGTGATTGAGCTTGTCCGGCATCCGAATGATCCGGAGCCAGTTGGATGTCAGGACCTCGGGAGCGGTCTCGATCTCCACGGCGCGCCGGCGCAGATGCGCGTACCATTCGGGCTGTATGATCCCGCCGCCAGCCTTCGGCACATGCTGCCTTTCAAGCGACTTGAGCAGGTTTGCCAATCCCTTGGCCCAGCCACTCTCGAAATCGACATACTGAAGGCCGCCGATGCCGAAGAGTTTTTGGAATGTGCGTACCTTGATGGGGATGATGAAATTGGGATCCTGGAGCTGCTTTGTCAGGTCCTCGGCTATGGCGATTTCCTCGCGAACGCCCCTTCTCGCGAGCGTTTCGTCGCTGCAGCACAGCAACATCTTGATCGCCCTTGTCTGAAGGGCCGCGGTGAGCTTGCCGCGCCATTCGTCGCCGGCATCGAGATCGAAAATGTCGGCGAAAACCTTGTAACCCGCGGCTTCGAGACGCGGCGCGAGCCACAACACGAACTGGTCATCGCCAGGCGTCGCCTTGGAGATGAAGATCAGGTCGCGTTCGACAGACCCGGCTCCGTTCATCTTTGGGGTTCTGGTCCAAACAAACATCTACCCCGAACGCTTTCCCTCGTACCCGGCCCAGGCGATCTTGGCGGATACCCCTGAGCCGACGAGTCATGGAAGCGCATCGGCATCATTCGACCGACTTCTCGATGAACCCGAGAGTGTTGGCGTTCTCGACGAGCGTTCGCACCTTGGCGCGATCAAGGCCGCCGGGCACTTCCGCTTCGATCTCGAGCCTGAGCTTCACCTGGCTGCCCGGCAGCGTCGTGAGCTGCTCGACGATCGCCTCGACGATCTGATGAATGTCCCGCGCTGGCCGCTCCGGTGAGATCATCACCACGCCGGTGAATCGCGTCGGCCTCTTTTCGGTCGGGGCCGCCGTGGGCGTCTCGCCAGTGGTCTGCTCGCCGGGCTGCGGTGTTCCGTCCCCAGGTCCTGGTGGCGTGCCGGTCGGCCCGGGTTGCGGCGGCGCCGGCCGATGCGCTTCCGCCACATCCGGCTTGATGATGACGCTGTCGCTGTCGATGACCACCGCCGCGTTG
>JAJXZC010000519.1 GCA_021780275.1 Pseudomonadota bacterium | reverse complement strand
CCAGCTCTGTTGCGCGAGAGCGGCAAGACCCGCGCGCATCTGCCCTGCCTCGCCGATGGCGCCAAAGGCGTCCCGCGCGAGCGCCGTCGAAGCCGCGACTACGTCACCCGGCTCGTCGCCGGCCTCGAGGTGAATTTTGCGGCGGTGGAAGAAAGCCTGAAGCAACACGATCTTTGGCTTCTCGCCCGCGAACTGCTAGCCCAAACTCGACGGCCGCCGCTCGATCTCAAAACTGCCGGAGCTGATCGCGTTCGAGCTCTCGCGACCGCTCGTCTCGGCCGCTATGATCGGCAAGGCGCTCTGTGTCACGCCGCGCGCGGCGCAGAACCTCGTCGCCGGGCTCGGCCTGCGCGAGGCGACGGGTTGAGGCCGATACCGGGCATGGGGACTCTCGTGAGGTGAGGAAGCGTCGCGGTCGGGTTGACCCTCAAGCGCATGCTCTTATCCGCGTGTGAATCCAGTTGGAGACGCCGGCAATCCGTGGGGAGTCGTCGGCGCCTTTGCTAGGCCAGGATGAGCCAGGAGCGCGTCCTGACTGAAAACGGCGCTGGGCAAATCGCGCGCTTTCTCACGGCCGTCAGGGTTCGCGGAAATCGTCTTTTTGTCTTGGAGATAGCGGTCGAGCGCATCGTGAATCGAGAAGGGTAGGATTTCGGGGTCGTGCGTGCCCCTGTGGCGGCAAATGACGTCAATCGGCTCACCTTCGCGTTCGCAGCCTGCAATGCTGTAGTGTCCGTCGTCGTCGATCTCCTTGCCGGCGACTTTGATTGATACGACGCGATGGCCGTGATCGGCGTAGGCGTCGAAGATAATGTCCATGCCGGAAGCTCTTGGGCCCCATCCGCCGTTCAGTTTCATCGGCGACTGCGAGTAGACCATTTCGAGTTCGTCCTCCCAGTAGGATCGCAACTCTTTGCCGGTAACCCAGCCCTTCTTCATCCGTGCGTCCATGGGCAGAAGATTCCACAGCGCCCCTTGCGTCAGGGACTTGTCGACGGGGACGCCGAAGCGGAAACCATTGGTGAAGCCGATATCCGCGCCGGCGATGGCGCGCACGGCGTCGGTGATGAAATTGTCGGCGGAAGTCTCCAGGACGTCGTAGCGCATGAGAATCGTGTTGGTCTTACCCATCTCGCGGTTCATGCGTTCGCGATGCGGCGCGAGCGAAGCTTCGACCAAAGCCTTGACGTGGGAGTTCTCAACGTAGCGATCCGCAAGGATAGGAATGAGCCGATATTCATGCGCGGCGACGCCGCCGCCGGGCTTAAGGATCAAATCGAGCCGACCCAGCCAGGAGCCGAACGCGCCAGGTTCAACCACGATCACGGCGTTTTCCATAATCGGCCAGGCGGTCCGCTCATGCGTGTGGCCTGACAACACGACGTCGAACTCAGGCGTCTCACGCGCGATGCTGCGCGCGATCGTCAAACCAGTATGGGTGAGGGCGACGACAAGATCAGGCTTTTCGCGCTCGCGTAAATCCCTCACGTAATCGCGAAGGCCCGCCATGTGGGTGGTGTCCATGCCGCGCCATTCGTCCGGAGGTTGGCGATGGCTGGCCCCGATATCGGTGACGCCCACAACGGCCATCTTGACGTCGCCTCGCCGCAGAATGACTGAGGCTGGATAAAGGCGCTCCCCCGTCTTCGTGTCGTTGAGATTGTAGCAGACAACGGGACAGCCGAGTTTCGCCATTGTGGCCTTGAAGACTTCGGGTCCGTAGGCCGGCTCCCAGTTTCCCGGCGTGAAGACGTCAAGTTCCATCGCCTTGAGCGGTTCGAGAATGGCGTCTCCCTTCGACCACGCGGCAGGCGCGCTTCCCTGAAAATCGTCGCCGCCGTCGAGAATGAAGTAGGCGCCCTCGACCTTGCCCTTCTCCTCATCGAGCGCGGTCTTCAGCCGCGCAAAACCGCCCATCATCTGGAATTGCGGCGACGCACCGGGGAGATAGTCGAGATGCGTTTCGAGCTGGGCGTGCGAATCTGTGAAGTGGAGCAACGTGACCCGCTTGCCAATCGGCAGCGCCGGCTTTTCAGATGCGTTTTCCGTCGCGGCCGAGCGTCCTGCGCCCAAAGCTACGGCGGCCGCGCTTGCGCCCGCGAGGAGTCGACGGCGACTGATGGATGGTCCGGTCATGTTCTAAACCTCCGTTGATGGCTGAATTTCGCTTGCGGACTGACAGGACTCCGGATCAGAGCCGGCTCCAAGAGCGCACGATCATGTAAATCGCTACGACGAAGATCAGGATGGCGAAGGCGATCTTCAGCGAACCCCTGCTCGCGGCAGTACGCTTCGCCGCAACGAAACCAATTCGGGCGCCGCCGGCGCCGCCCACGATGAAAGTGATTGCGAGCGGCCAATTAACGTAGCCGGAGAATGCGTAACTTAGAGCTGTCGTGAGGCCGAACGCGCATACGGCAACGAGCGACGACCCGATGGCGTTGAGGATCGGCATGCGCGTGGACGCCATCAGCCCCGGCACGATCAGGAAGCCGCCGCCAATTCCGAAAAAGCCCGAGAGCGCGCCTGTGACCGCGCCATACCCGACAACTTTCGGAGCGTTGTCGCGCGTGCATTCCGCGCCCGCGTCGCCCTCGTCCCGACGGTTGCGAAACATGAGCAGGCCAACAACCATCATCAGCAGCGCGAACAGGAACAACAGTTTCTGCCCATCGACCATTTTGCCTATCGCAGAACCGACCAACGCGCCGCAAATCCCGGCCACGCTGAATATGCCAGCGCATCGCCATTTCACCGAGCCGTTGAGCGCGTGCGGAACCAGCCCCGTGCCGGCGTTCGCGGCGACCGCGAATGCGCTGGTGCCGATTGCGAGGTGGGCGTTAGGCACGCCGACGAGGTAGACCATCAGCGGGACGGCGAGGATCGAGCCGCCACCGCCGAACATGCCGAGCGAGAAACCGACCACCCCCCCAGAAAGCAGGCCGAGCACGTATTGTGTGAGGGTCAAGCTCATGGTGACATCTCAGGCCGCGCGCTTGTGGTTAGGTTTGACCAGCCATTCACGGCCTTTCAGCATCCCGCCCCAGTAGATAAGCGGAGGCACGTCCTTCTTGAGCCGCCAAGCGAGCCAGGACGGTTTTAGATCGTCAATATGACCGTGCGCCAGCGTCGGGATGCGTTTGCCCCCGTACCGAAATTCCGTCGGCACGATCTTGCGGCGCTTCACAGTATGTAGGCAGGCCCCGTTTCTGTCATAACCCGCCGGCGCTTCGATCTTGATGCGACCGCGATCGCTAAACAGGCTTTCCGCGACGATCGACGCCTGCTCGCGAACCGC
>JAJXZC010000195.1 GCA_021780275.1 Pseudomonadota bacterium | reverse complement strand
GCGGACTTCTCTTAAGCCCGCCAAGCATTCATTTTGGCTTATAGAACAAAAGAAGAACAAAATGTCAAGCCTGAGGTCGGAACGAAGGCAAAAATAAAAGCCGCGATGGCCACCCCGCCCGCCTTAACTGCGTAAAAGCCGCTAGAAAAAAGCTGTTATGAAAGAGCTTTGGGTTGTCGGAACCATCACGATCCGTTCGTCTTGAAATAAGCCACCCTTGCTTTTTGGAGTAACGCGTTCATGGCCCCCCGTGCCAACTGGAAAGGCTTCCTGCGCCTGTCGCTCGTCACCTGTCCGGTCGCGCTTTATCCGGCTACCTCAGAAAGCGAGAAGGTCTCCTTCAACCAGCTCAACAAGCAGACCGGCCACCGCATCAAATATGTGAAGGTGGATGCCGATACGGGCGTGGAAGTGCCGAACGAGGACATCGTCAAGGGCTATGCGCTCGACAACGAGACCTTCATTGAGGTCTCCAAAGAAGAGCTCGAGGAGCTGGCGCTGGAGTCGACGCGCACCATCGACATTGACGAGTTTGTCGAGAAATCCGAGATCGATCCGCGTTACCTGATCCGGCCGTATTATCTGCGCCCCGACGGCAAGGTCGGGCACGACGCCTTCGCGGTGATCCGCGAGACCATCCGCGACATGAACAAGGTCGCGATCGGCCGCGTGGTGCTCACCAATCGCGAGCACATCATCGCGCTTGAGCCGTTCGACAAGGGGCTGGTCGGTACGCTGCTGCGCTATCCATACGAAGTGCGTAGCGCGGACGAATATTTCGATGAGATTCAGGACGTCAAAGTCACCAAGGACATGCTCGATCTCGCCAAACACATCGTGAATCAGAAGTCAGGCAGGTTCGAGCCCGAGAAGTTCGAGGATCACTACGAGACGGCGCTGGTCGACCTCATCAACCGGAAGCGTGCCGGCAAGCCGATCACGCCGAAGGAAAGGCCGAAGGGCGAGAACGTCGTCGATCTGATGGAGGCGCTGCGGCGCAGCGTCGGCGGACGTGCCGCTGAAACCACGGCCAAGTCTGCGGGCAAGACGGCCAAGAAGCCGCGCAAGGCGGCGGCGGGTCAGAAAGAGATGCTGATGCCGATCGAGGGCAAAAAGCAGAAGGCTGCAGCTGCAAAGAAATCCACGGCAAAGCCGCAACGTCGGTCCGCTTAGGACCGAGAGGTCCCTGGGCCCGTTGCTTGGGGAACTCTTGGACGCCACTATGGAGAGAAAGAAGCCTCGGCCATGACGGAAGTCTCAGGGATGACAAATAATCAGGCCGGTCTCGAAAGTGCTTCTGGTGGGACGGCCGCCAGCCAATTTGAAACACAATTGCGCTCATTCATAGCGGGTCTCTCCGCGCAGTTGCGGCAGACGACCTTGGACGCGCCGCTGCGGTCGCTTTTCCTGGCGTTCATCTTGGGAGTATAGGTCGCCCGTCGCCGTTGAGGTGGTGGACGGATCGACGGCGTTGCGCGGGACAAATGGCAAGGAAACTCAAGACCTATCAGACGTCGCTGGGCTTCTTTGATCTCGCGATCGCGGCCCCTCCATGAAGGCGGCCCTGGAGGCTTGGGGCGCGGGTAGCAACCTCTTTCATCAGGGCGTTGCCAGAGAGACGGACGACCCGGACGTCGTCGCCGCGACGATGTCAAAGCCGGGCGTCATCCTCAGGCGGCCTGCGGGATCGAGCGGACGTTTTGCAGAGCACTCCAACCTGCCCACCGGCGATGAAGCCCGAGGTGGCCGCGAAAGGCGCTGGCCGAAAGCCGAAAAGCGGTCGCCTCCGAAAATCAGTGAAAAGGCTGCCCGGAAAGCTGCACTGGATTTTGAGCGGGAGCAGAAGCGGAACGAGGCCAAGCGCCGGGCGGAGCGCGAGCGGCGTGAAAGGGCGGTCGCTAAAGCCCAGGCGGCTTTCGACGAAGCCGAGCGCGATCATGATGCGCGGGCAGCCGCCATCGACGTCGAACGCGCGGCTGTCGAAAGGCGAGTCCAGGATGAGGAGGCTCGTTGGGAGAAGCAGAAGGAGAAGCTTATGGCTGCGTTGCGCAGCGCGCGGAGCGAATAGCGTCATCTCCTTCAATCTCTGAAAAAGTGAATGATGTTGAGGGGCGCGTCCGGCAAGCCGGACCGGCTCTCGTGAACCGAGCCCCAAGAGGGTCTCGAGGCCTTACGGCTTCGATCCTCGCGCTCATTCTGTGTTGCTCGCCGGAGGCACTCGCGCGAAGGGCCCGCCGCTTTGCGGCGTCGCTATCACTGCCCGTCACGCGGGTGCCTTGTTAACCGGTCTCGCAACTGCACTCGCTGTCGGGTCCGCCGTTCCGGCGTCGCTATCACTGCCCCGAAAGCGGGTGCCATCTCTCCCGCCTCCGCTTTGCTTCGGCCGCCCGTTCGCCGGTATGCGATGGAGGGGACGCTTGGGTGTAACGATGTAGGACTGATGCAACATCCATCGTGCGTACGTCGCGTGCGCAAACGCCGATGGCAGCGTTCTCTTCAACGGCCGGGGACCAGGGAATGCATGGCTAACCCGAAGACGCGGTCATTCCCGAATGTCAGCTTCATCGAACGTGAGCGGCAGCTGATCCTCCGGTTCGGGATCGGCAAATCCTGAAACAGAGATTCCAATCAGCCGTATGGTCTTTGTCGGCGGCATCAACTGCCGCAGCAGTTCGAGAGCCACGCTCGACAGATCGCTCGCCGAGTTGATGAGGGCGACTGACCTGCTGCGGGTGATCAGCTCGAAATCGGAGAACTTCACCTTGAGCGTCGCAGTCCGCGCCCGCGCGCCCGTGGTCTCGCAATGACGCCAGACTTTCTCGATCAGCGGCCGCAGTTCAGCCGCCAGGGCCTCATAGTCGGCGAGGTCCTGCGAGAACGTGGTTTCGGCGCCGACGGACTTTCGGACCCGGTTGGCGCGGACGGGACGCTCGTCAATGCCTCGCGAAATCCAGTAATAGTAGGCGCCCGCCTTCCCGAAATTGGCGGCCATGAACTCGAGCGTCTGGTTTCGCATATCCATGCCCGTGAAGATGCCAAGGGCATTCATCTTGGCGGTCGTCGCCGGACCGATTCCATGGAATTTCCCGACAGCCAGATCCTGAACGAAGCCCGGGCCCATTTTGGGCGTGATGACGAATTGTCCGTTCGGCTTTCGCTGGTCGGAGGCAAGCTTTGCCAGAAACTTGTTGTAGGAGATGCCGGCGGAGGCGGTCAGGCCTGTCTCGCTCAGGATTTTCGCTCTGATCATGGTGGCGATCTCTGTGGCGACCGGAATGCCTTGGATATTTTCAGTGACGTCGAGGT
>JAJXZC010000465.1 GCA_021780275.1 Pseudomonadota bacterium | reverse complement strand
TGATCTGCCCGATCAGGCCGGGTTTCTCGCCGTCGCTCATTTTCCGCCTCCTCGCCGCGCCTCCGCAAATGCCAGCCCGCCCAAAATCAGCGCCATGCCAAGGGCGTGATAGAGGTGGAACGGCTCTCCCAAAAGACCGACCGCAAGCAGGCTCACCATCATCGGCACGAGATAGATCGCGACGCCGGCGCGCGACGGCCCAAGCAATTCGATGCCGCGATTATAGCAGAAATAGGCGGCAACCGCCGGAAAGAGCGCAACATAGAGAATGGCGGCAATGCTCACCCCGGTAAGCGGCACAGGTCGCCCGCTCAAGCTTTCGATCAGGTATGGAGGCAGCAGCGCAACGGACGAGACTCCGAATATGCCAGCAAGCAGGCTCAACGGATGCACCGCCGGCTTCCATTTCAGCACGATCGAATAAAAGGCGTTGAGCACGACGCCGACGACGATCCAGACGTCGCCACGCGCGAAGGAAAGTCCGAGCATCCGCCCCAGATCGCCCTGAAAGATGATCGCGAGCACGCCCGTAAAGGCGACCACCATGCCGGAAACCTGCCGGACATTCGTCCGCTCGCCGAGGATCGGAATGGCGAGCATGAGGATCGTCACGGGAATGAATGCCTGCAACAGACCGGCATTGATCGCCTGCGTGGTCTGAAGCCCGATATACATGCAGAGATTGAAGCTCGCGCCGCCGAGCGTGCCGAGGCCGAGCATCACGGGCCATGCGCCGAGCATACTCCGCCACTCCACGCGCAGATGACGCCACGCGAAGGGAAGCACGATCAGGAAAGCGAGGAACCAGCGCCAGAAGGAAAGACCGATCGGCGGCATGCCCCGTTCGATGGCGGCGCGGCCGATAATGGCGTTGCCGCTCCAGAAAAGCGCCACAAGGAAGAGAAGAAAATATGGCTGGTTGAACAGGAAGCCTGATGCACGCGCTACAATGCCGGGACGCTGCATTACCCGCGTTCCCGCATCACGCGAGCCTTGTCGCGCTCCCAGCTACGCTGCTTTTCGGTCTCCCGCTTGTCGGCAAGCTTCTTGCCCTGCGCGAGACCGATTTCCACCTTCACGCGGCCCTTGTCGTTGAAATACATCTTCAATGGCACGAGCGTCATGCCCTGTCGCAGCACGGCCTGCGAGAGCTTGTCGATCTCGCGCCGATGCAGCAACAGCTTACGGGGTCGCCGCGTTTCGTGGTTGAACTGATGCGCCTGCAGGTAGACGGGAATATAGGCGTTGACGAGCATGATCTCGCCCTGCTTCGTCGCCTGCGCATAGGCCTCGTTGAGGCTGCCCTGTCCGACACGGAGCGACTTCACTTCGGTGCCCTTCAGCTCGACGCCCGCCTCAAAGACGTCGGAGATCGAGTAGTTGAAACGCGCCTTGCGGTTGTCGGCAATGATCTTCCGGCCGTCTCCCAGCTTTTTCTTTGCGCCGCCGCTCTTCGATGACATGGGCTCTCGGTTTCAGATACTCAGTTGACGAGGCCGGCATGACGCATGGCGCCACGGACCTTCTCGCGCGTCGGCTCTGTCACCGGCACGAGCGGCAGCCGCAACTCGTCCCCGCAAATGCCGAGAAGGCTCGCCGCATACTTCACCGGGCTGGGGCTGGGCTCCAAAAACAACGCATGGTGCAGCGGCATCAGCCTGTCCTGAAGCTCAAGCGCGCGGGCATAGTTTCCCGCGAGCGTCGCATTCTGGAACTCGGAGCAAAGCGCAGGCGCAACATTGGCCGTGACTGAAATGCAGCCGACGCCGCCATGCGCATTGAAAGCGAGCGCCGTTCCATCCTCGCCCGAGAGCTGGATGAACTCCGGCCCCATCGCCAGGCGCTGCAGGCTGGGCCGGGCCAGATTGGCGGTCGCATCCTTGACGCCGACAATGTTCTTCAGCTTGGAAAGCTTCGTCATCGTCTCGACGCCAATATCGACAATGGTGCGCGCCGGCACGTTATACAGAAAGATCGGAATGTCGACGGCATCGTTGATCGCCTTGAAATGCGCGTAGATGCCTTCCTGCGTTGGCTTGTTGTAATAGCCGGTGACGCTCAGAACCGCGTCCGCGCCCACGCTCTTCGCATGGCGCGTCAGTTCGATTGCCTCGACCGTGTTGTTCGAGCCGGCGCCCGCGATGATCGGCACACGCTTCTTCGTCACTTCGACGCAGATTTCGACCACACGCTTGTGTTCCTCATGGGAAAGCGTCGGCGACTCGCCCGTGGTCCCGCAGGGAACGAGCCCGTGCGTACCCTCGGAGATCTGCCATTCAACCAGTTTGGCGAATGCGTCCTCATCCACCTTGCCGTCCCTGAACGGGGTGATGAGAGCGACGTACGATCCCTTGAACATGTTCCTCAAGCTCCAAAGCCCCGCATTTCCGGGGACGCCCCGCCTTCCGGGCGGCGCGCACGATAACCATAACCCACGGGCGCGGCAAGAAATCCGCCTAAATCGGCAAGCGATGCGACTTGCGGCCCATTGCCCCGCTTGTTACCACAACGCTAATCTCAATGAACGACAAACCGGCGCCGAGTCGCAAAAATGCCGGTTGCCGTCGAAGGGGTCGAAGGCGTTCCTCCGGGGGGACGATCCGGCCGGAATTCATGAACTGGAACGCGTCATTGCGGGCTTCTGAGCGCGATCTAAGGCCGAACCGGGCAACGGCCCGAAGGTCATGGTGCGCCCGGCACACCCTCGCGCTGTTGCTGGGCGTCTGCCTTGGCTTCGGACCGGTTGGCCTTGCCGGGGCCGAGACGGCACAGCCGACTCACAAGGCCGCCACCGCGAAGAAGCCCGCGGCAAAGAAAACCGCCACCAAGAGCAAGACTGCGGGCAAGAAGAAGACGACCGCCAAAAAGACGGCGTCGAAAAAGGCTGCAAAAAACAAGAAGACTGCGAAGAAGGCCGCCCCAAAGCGCCATCTTGCGGTCGTGAGCTCCACCCTGCTCACCAAAGCGGACCTTGCCGCGCTGAACGACGCCTTTGCCGAAGGTGATCGCGGGAACTGGCCGGAAGCAATGCGCCATGCCGCGCGGATCGCCGATCCGGTCGCCGCCCGGCTCGTCCTCTGGTCGCGCCTCGTTGCGCAGGATTCCGGCGCAACGCTGGCCGAGATCGTTGCCTTCCAGCAGCAGAACCCCGACTGGCCACGACAGGCGCTCCTGTCCCGCCGCGCCGAGGAGGCGCTTCTCGCCTATTCGATGAGCGATCAGGACATGCTGACCTGGTTCGGCGACCACCCGCCCCTGACCGGCGAAGGACGCCTTCGCTATGGAAAGGCGCTCGTCGCCAATGGCCGTA
>JAJXZC010000324.1 GCA_021780275.1 Pseudomonadota bacterium | reverse complement strand
TCGAGCCAGGAGGTCGTTGGACTGAGTGTGCCGGTAGTAGGCGCGCGCCGTTCCTTCCGGCACGGCCTCGGTCAGCTCGGCCCACGATTTCCCGTAGTCGCACGCCACCAACACGCCCTGCCACGGCAGGCCCGCAATCCTTGCCGCAAGCTCGGTGGCGGCAACCGGCGCATCGATCATCGACATACCTGCCGCTTCCGCCGCCGCGATCACATCGCGCGCCGAGGGCACGTCAATGGTAGAGCTATCGATGAAGAGCGTGCCCTTGTTGGCAACGGCGATGAGACCTTTATCGCCGAGATAGACCGAGCGCACATGCTCGCCTGCCGGCAACATGGTGACCACAAACTCGACATCCTTCGCGGCATCGGCAGCAGTCGCAACCCTGGTCGCCCCGGCCTCGACGAGACCGGCGACAGCCTTTTCGCTCAGATCGAAAACCTTCAGCGCATGGCCCGCCTTGACGAGGTTCCGCGCCATAGGCCCACCCATATTGCCAAGTCCGATAAATCCGATCGCGGCCATGTCTCTCTCCCGGTTTGTACTTTTCAGTCCAGTTGTAGCTCTTCAGCGCCCAGCGAAGCAAAATATGCTTCGACATCCGCAGGCTTCACATCGGCAAGCGTCGCGGGCTGCCATTTGGGCGACTGATCCTTGTCGATGATGATCGCACGCACGCCTTCATAGAAGTCATGGCCGCGCATGAAACGATTGGTGAGGCGGAATTCGAGCTTCATCGCCTCGGAGAAATCGAGCTTCGCACCTGCCGTAATCTGACCGAATGTGACCAGCAGGCTCGTCGGCGATTTGCTTTCAAGCGTCGCCAGAACCCTGGCTGCCCATTCGCCGCTGTCAGCCTTGAGCGATGCCATGATCTCAGCGACCGAGCCTTTGGAGAAATGCGTATCGATCTTCTCGCGATGCGCAACGAGCGGCGCTTCACCAGCGTCGGACGACAAGGCCTTTACCGCTGCGTCGAAACTTTCACCCGCTGCAAGCTTCGCCTTCAACGCGGGCAGGTTTTCCGATGGAACAAAGACATCGGCAATTCCGGCATAGATGGCATCCGCCGCCTTCAACCGCTCACCGGTGAGGCCGAGATACATGCCGATCGCACCGGGACAGCGCGGCAGAAAATAAGTGCCGCCGACGTCCGGAAAAAGACCGATACCCGTCTCGGGCATGGCGAAGGTCAGACGCTCCGTCGCCACGCGATGCGAACCATTGACCGAGACGCCGACGCCACCACCCATGTCGATGCCGCTCATCAGGGCGATATAGGGCTTGGGGTAATGCTTGATGTAATTGTTGAGGCGATATTCTTCGCGATAGAAGTCGATCACATGATGATCGGCCGCCTTGCCCCAGTCATGCAGCGCACGAATGTCGCCGCCGGCAGAAAAGGCCTTCTCGCCAGCCGCTTCGATAATGACAAGCTTCACTGCGTCGTCCGCCGCCCATGCCTGCAACTGCGGGTGCATCAAACGCACCATGTTGAGCGTCAGTGCATTGAGCGCCTTGGGACGATTAAGCGTTATAACGCCCGCAACGCCATCGCGCGAAAAAAGGACTTCGGGTTCGTCAGACATATTCAGTTTCAGCTCTTCAGCAATTCACGCGCGATGATGACGCGCATGATTTCATTCGTCCCTTCGAGGATCTGATGCACGCGCAAATCGCGCACATGCCGCTCGAGCGGGAAGTCATTGAGGTAGCCATAGCCACCGTGAATTTGCAGCGCCTGATTGGCGACCTCGAAACTCACATCCGTCGCAAAGCGCTTGGCCATGGCGGCATGCTTGGTCGCATCCGGCGTCTTTGCATCGACCTTTGTAGCGGCCTGCAGGAGAAGAAGACGCGCGGCTTCCAGTTCCGTCGCCATATCGGCGAGCTTGAACTGCAAGGCCTGGAAGGAGGCAAGCGGCTTGCCGAACTGCTGACGTTCGCCGAGATAGGCTTTCGCCCGCTCCAACGCGGCACCGGCCGTGCCCAATGCACACGCACCAATGTTCAACCGGCCTCCGTCCAGTCCCATCATAGCGATCTTAAAGCCTTGGCCCTCTTCACCGATGAGATTTCCGACGGGCACCCGGCAATCGTCGAACATGACCTGCGAAGTCGGCTGGCTGTTCCAGCCCATCTTCTTCTCCGGCGTGCCGAAGGAAAGGCCGGGCGTACCCTTTTCAACGACGATGCAGGAAACGCCGCCCGCACCCTCACCGCCCGTGCGCACCATGCAGACATAGATGTCGGATGTGCCGCCGCCCGAGATGAAGGCCTTGCCGCCGTTGATGACATAATGGTCGCCGTTCTTGACCGCCTTGGTACGGAGCGAGGCGGCGTCCGAACCCGCCGAAGGTTCGGTCAGGCAATAGCTCGCGATGATTTCCATGGTCGTCAGACGCGGCAGCCATTTGCGGCGCTGTGCCTCGTTCCCGAATGTGTCGATCATCCAGGAAGCCATGTTATGGATCGAAAGGAAGGCGGCGGTAGACGTGCAGCCGGAAGAGAGCGCCTCGAAGATCAGAGCGGCGTCGAGACGGGTCAGCGCGGAGCCACCCACATCCTCGCGCACATATATACCTGCGAGCCCGAGAGCGGCCGCCTTGCGGAGGGTTTCGACCGGAAAGAAGGCATCGCGGTCCCAATCGGCAGCATTTGGGGCCAACTCCTCTGCGGCAAAGGCACGCGCCATATCCTGAAATGCCTGTTGCTCTTCGGTGAGTTCAAACCGCATATAAAGACCCTCCATTGGCGCTTTCTTGCGCTTGTGCCCTTGAGTAATAGCCGCTTTTTGCCCTGTCAACGAAGGCGGGCCCGGCCCCTCGCCTTGACGTTGCGGCACGTTGCCAGAATGCCGTTCATTCGTTATGAGTCTGCGCCATGAAAACGAACCCATCGCCCATGTTTCCCGCCACCCGCCTGCGTCGCAATCGCAAGGCGGACTGGTCCCGTCGCCTCGTCTGCGAAAATACGCTTTCGGCCAATGACCTGATCTGGCCGCTTTTCCTGATCGAAGGCAAAGGCAAACGCGAAGCAGTCCCCTCCATGCCGGGCGTCGAACGCCTGAGCGTGGACCAGGCGGTGCGCGCGGCAGAAGAAGCGGTGAGCCTCGGCATCCCGGTCATCGCCCTCTTCCCGCACACCTCGCTCGACAAACGCGACCCGACGGGCTCGCTGGCGCTCGATCCGAACAATCTGGTGGCGCAGGCGACCCGCGCGATCAAGGCGGAGTTCCCGCAAATCGGCGTGCTCTGCGACGCGGCGCTCGACCCCTACACCAGCCACGGCCACGACGGCGTGATGGACGGCGACCGCATC
>JAJXZC010000706.1 GCA_021780275.1 Pseudomonadota bacterium | reverse complement strand
GAATCGCCGAAGCGTGAGCGACAGGAACGGCGTGGCCGAAGGCCCGCCGAGCCGGCTTCGGAGAGCGGTGGAACCGAGCGAAACGAGCGGGTCGTAGGATTCGGCGCCGACATGCCGGCCTTCCTCGCCCGGACACCTCGGAGCCCCGATCGTTAACGGCCAATCGCTGAAGCTAGATAGTTGCGAATGGCCTTGCCGTAGGGCGGACGCAGAGCCTTCATCTGCGGCGGGTCTTTCTTGATCTGGGTGTACACCGCCTTGCGGTGGCTGAACTCGCGAAAGCCGTCCTGGCCGTGATACGCGCCCATTCCGGACGGTCCGACGCCGCCGAACGGCAAATCCTCCTGCGCCACATGGAAGATGACATCGTTCACCGTCACTCCTCCTGACGTGGTGTCGCTCAATACCGTTTCCCGTTCTGTGGCGTCGGAGCCAAAATAATACAGCCCGAGCGGCCGGTCGTGCGCGTTCACATAGGCAAGTGCCTCGTCCACCTTTTCATATCTTTTCACCGGCAGAACTGGGCCAAAGATTTCCTCCTGCATCAACTTGAGATCGTCCGAGGGATCGATAATCAGGGTCGGAGCGATCCGGCGATGTTCCTGCTGGCTCAAATCTTCGGCTTCCGGTTTAAGCTCGAGCACCTCCACGCCCTTGGCGCGCGCCTCGTCGACATAGCCAGTCAGCCGTTCGTAGTGTCGCTGCGAGATGATCGACGTGTAGTCCGGATTGTCCTTGATCGTGGGATACATCGCCCTGACGGCCGCGCGCGCCTCATTGATAAATTCAGACATCCGGTCGGAAGGCGCGAGCACATAGTCGGGCGCCAGGCAGATCTGGCCAGCGTTTAAGGTCTTTCCACTCATGATCCGCGCCGCCGCCGTCTTCATGTCGGCGGTGCGCGAAAGGATCACCGGACTCTTGCCCCCCAATTCAAGAGTTAAAGGCGTCAAGTTTTCGGCCGCCGCGCGCATGACGTGCGCGGCGACGGACGTGGCGCCGGTGAAGACGAGATGGTCGAAAGGCAGGCCCGCAAACGCCTGGCCGATGTCCGGTCCGCCGGTCACCACGGCGATTTCTTCGAGCGAGAAGACCGATCCAAACATTTGGCTCATGAGTTCGGAAGTGGCCGGCGTGTACTCGCTCGGCTTGATCATGGCCCGGTTGCCGGCCGCCAGAACTCCCGCCAGCGGCGTGAAGGTGAGGTTCACCGGAAAGTTCCAAGGACTGATGATCCCGACGACGCCCTTGGGCTGGAATCGGATTTCGGCATTGGCACCGAACAGGCCAAGCAGAGCGGGCGTCGGCTTGCGTCGCTCCGGTTTCATCCACCGCTTCAGATTGGCCTTGGCGTATTTGAGCGTTCCGATTGAGGAGGCCACGTCGGTGAAGGCAGAAGCTTCGCGCGACCGGGCGCCGAAATCCTGATTCAGGGCCTCCTCGATTTGAGAACGATGATCGACCAACAGTCCGACGCAGCGGTCGATGCGGTCGATCCTTTGTTCGGCGGTCGGCGGGCCGTCGCGCAATTGTGCGGATTTCTGGGTGTCCAGCAAGGCGCGCATGTCCGTCGTCATGGCGATTCCTCCCGAGCTCGCATCACGCGATGCACCCCCGGGGCCATCGGGGTCAAGGCGTCACCGACGTCAGTCGCCCACCGCTGGTTGGATAGTGACGCTTTCGCCGCAACCGCAGGCGTCCGTCTCGTTCGGATTGTGGAAGACGAAACGCGCGGCGAGCCTACTGCTCTCGTAGTCGATTTCCGAGCCAATCAGAAAAAGCACTGCCTTGGGCTCGATGAGGATTTTGACGCCCTTATCCTCGACAATCTCATCGAACGGGTCGGCGGCTTCGGCGTATCCGATGACATATTCCTGTCCGGCGCAGCCGCCGTTGCGAACTCCCACGCGCAGTCCCGCGCAAGGCTTGTCGGCCTTGCTGATGATCTCGCGCACGCGCTCGGCCGCCGCCTCGGTGAGCGTGACGATCTTGGGCCGCTCGCGACGGATTCTGACGAACGTCTCCATAGCTCAGAACATGTTCAATTCGAGCTTCGCTTCGTCCGACATCAGAGACGGGTCCCAGGGCGGATCAAAAACGAGGTTCACGGCGCAACCGTTCACGTCGGGGAGGGAGTTCACCGCATCCTGGACCCAGCCCGGCATATCGCCGGCGACCGGGCAGCCGGGCGCGGTCAGGGTCATGTCGATCACGACCTTACGGTCGTCGGAGACGTCGACACGGTAGATCAGACCGAGTTCGTAGATGTCTACCGGAATTTCGGGATCGTAGACCGTCTTCAGCTTCTCCACGAGCTTGTCGGTCAACGCGTCGAGTTCCGTCTGAGAGAGGGCACTCGGGGTTTCAGCAGGAGTGGCGGCGTCCATCAGTCGAAAAATGTCCGGGTTCTTTCGAGACGTTCGACGAAAATGTCGGCTTCCTCGAGGGTGTTATATAGGGCGAAGGAGGCTCGTGCGCTCGCAGCCACGCGGAAGCGGCGCATCAGCGGCTCTGCGCAATGCGTTCCGGCCCGCACCGCGATCCCGTAACGATCGAGCAATTGGGCGATGTCGTGCGGATGCGCGCCTGCGACGTTGAAGGCGAAGATCGGGCCTTTGCCCGGCGCCTGGCCCATTTCCGTGAACCAGTTGGCGCCGGAAAGCCCCATTTTAACCCTATCATAAAGTGCCCGTTCATGGATTTCGATCGCTTTGCGATCCTGAGCCTGAAACCAGTCAATCGCCGCGTGCAGGCCGATGGCTTCGAGGATCGGCGGCGTTCCCGCCTCGAAACGATGCGGCGGTTCGGCATAGGTGACGCTGTCCTTCGACACGCTGTCGATCATTTCGCCGCCGCCTTGGTAAGGCGGCATCTCGGCCAGCACTTCGGCCTTGCCGTAGAGCACGCCAACTCCGGTCGGACCATAAAGCTTGTGCGCTGAAAACACGTAGAAATCGACGTCGAGGTCGGCCACGTCGACGGCGGCGTGCACGATCGCCTGGCAGCCGTCGACCAGCACACGGGCGCCGGCGGCATGGGCCGCCGCGACGATCTCTGCGACGGGATTGATTGTGCCGAGAACGTTGGACATGTGTGTAACCGCCACTAGGCGGGTTCGCGGGCCGATCAGGCGATAGAGACCTTCGACATCGAGCCTTCCATCGTCAAAAACGGGCGCGAATTTAAGAGTCACGCCACGGCGCTCCCTCAGGAAGTGCCAGGGCACGATGTTGGCGTGGTGCTCCATTTCGGTCAGAACGACTTCGTCGCTTTCGCCCCATTCAAGTCCAAGCGTTGCCGCGACGAGATTGATCGCTTCGGTG
>JAJXZC010000178.1:1243-3324 GCA_021780275.1 Pseudomonadota bacterium | reverse complement strand
TCTGCCTGACCGAAGGGCTGATCTCCGAAGATGTCCTGTATCGTTCGCTGGCCGAACAGTTTGGTGTCGAATATATAGATCTTTCCGGATTCAAGCCGGATGATGCGTTGTTCGGGCAGTTTCCCGCCGACGTATTCTATCGTTACCACTTCGTTCCCATTGAGGAAAACGGCGCAGCCCTGGTCATAGCCATTGCAGACCCGACCGATGTGCTTAAACTCGACGAACTGGAACTCCTTCTTGATCGTCCCCTGATCATCAAACTGGCACCGGCGTCCCATATTGCCCATCTGCTGAAAAAAGGGGAGGGGACGAGCCGGGTCTTGAAGGAGGTTTCGGAAGATTTTCTGCTGCAGTTGGTCACGGAAACCGACAAGGGAGAAGAGGTTCTGTCGGTTGAAAATATCTCGGCCGATACCAGTCCGATCATCAAGCTTCTGAACTCAACCATCATCGATGCCCTGACGCGGCGTGCCAGCGATATCCATATCGAGACAGCACATGAGGGGGTTATCATCAAATACCGGATCGACGGCGTCCTCTACAAGGCAACGGAGCCGATCGACGGTCATTTCCAGGGTCCGATCATTTCACGGCTCAAGGTCATGAGCGAACTGGACATCTCGGAACGCCGCATTCCGCAGGATGGCCGTTTCAAGGTCCGCATCAGCAACAAGTCTATCGATTTCCGTGTATCCATCATGCCGAGCGCCTTTGGCGAGGACGCGGTTATCCGGATTCTTGATAAGGAGAGCATTGCCAGCAACATTCGCGGGTTGACCCTTGAGTCTTTGGGGATGTCCGAGCGGGAGATGCGCCGGTTCCGCAAGATGGTGCGCCGCTCGCGCGATTTCGGCTTCATGGGCGCGGGCTGCATCCATCCCGGGCAGGTCACGATCGTCAACGAGGAATACACGCCCACGACCGAGGAAGTCGAGTACGCGCGCAAGGTGATTGCGCTCGACAAGGAGGCGGCAGCGGGCGGCCGCGCCTCGTTCTCGCTCGACGGAAAGATGATCGACATCCCCATCATCGTGCGCGCGCAGAAGCTGATACGGCGTTTCGAGGCGATCAAAGCCCGCGAGGCAAAAACGCAGGCTGCGATGCGGTGAACGGTAAATCTGAAAGGCGTGACCTGTGACCCGTGACTGGTTACTCGTGATGCATAAAAGCGTTCTGACATTGCCCCAAGTCACAAGTCACGAGTCACGAGTCACGAGTCACGGTTCACGGTTCACGAATAACGATTAACCAGCAACGATTCACCGCCTTGACGGCGACAGAGCACGGAATGTTGCGGACTTTCGAGTTCGCGGCAAAGCGAGGCAGCGCTGGATGCAGGACACGTTGACCGGACGGTTCGTCGATTGCCTGCGGGCGATACGCTACGCGGCGCTGCCCGGTGCGGCCGTCGATATCGCGAAGCAGGTGACGCTCGACGGCCTCGCCGTGATGCTCGCGGGCGCCACCGAGCCGCTGGGTGTCGGGCGGCTCAGCACCGAATACGTGAAAGCGATGGGCGGCGCACCGCAGGCTTCCGTCGTCGCCGGCGGCTTCAAGACCTCCATGACGAGCGCGGCGTACGCCAACGGAACGATGGCGCATGCCCTCGACTTCGACAATACGTGGTATCCCCTCAACCATCCGACCTCGCCCACGCTCCCCGCCATCCTCGCAATCGCCGAGCACCGCGGGCTCTCCGGCGCGCGCGTGATCGAAGCGATAGCTGTCGCCTTCGAAGTGCAGGGACGCGCACGGCTCGCGGCGACGGGCATGGAAACCGGATCGGGCTTTCACAAGCCGGGCATGACCGGGGCGCTGGGCGCCACCGCCGCCGCGGCGCGCCTGCTCGACCTCGATCGCGAGCAGACGCTGATGGCGTTCGGCCTTTGCGGCTCGCGCATGGGCAGCATCGCGATCAATACCGGGACCATGACCAAGTCCTCGCACGCCGGGCACGCGGCGCGCATGGGCGTCGAATGCGGCGTGCTCGCGGGCATGGGCTGGACGGCGAGCACCGACCTTTTCGGCCCCGGCGGCTTCTTCGACACTTTCTTCCATGGCGCGGGCGAGCCGGAGCG
>JAJXZC010000178.1:0-1233 GCA_021780275.1 Pseudomonadota bacterium | reverse complement strand
CATGGTGGATCCCGGCGTGGGCTTCAAGAAGCACCCGAGCAACTACTTCACGCACCGTCCCATCGATGCCGCGCTCGCCTTGCGTGCGGCGCATGGCCTCGCACCGGCGGACATCGAGCGCGTCGCCGTGCGCTTTCCGCGCTTCGAATACGTGAACCGCCCGCAGCCGCGCACCGGCCTCGACGGCAAGTTCAGCGTGCAATACACGACGGCGGTGGCGCTGCTCGACGGCGAAGTGACCGTGGACAGTTTCACCAACGAGCGGCGCTTCGCGCCCGACGTGGTCGCGCTGCTGCCGCGCGTCGAATTGCAGATGGATGACGCCATCCCTGCCGATTTCGATGCGATGTACACCGTCGTCACGGTGACGCTGCGCGACGGGCGGCGCCTCGAGCGGCGCGTGGACAAGCTGAGCGGATGGATAGGCCTGCCGCTCACGCGCGAGCAACGGCTCGCGAAATTCCATTCCTGCGCGCGGCGCGTTCTCCCCCGCGAGGCGGCTGACGAGGTGGTCGCTCAGGTTGAGCGCCTGGAAGAACTGACCGATGTGTGCCGCGTGATGGACCTCGTGCGCACGGGATAGCGAGCGCCGCCGGGAATGCCCGGGAGAGTCGGCCCTGAGCGGTGCCGCTGAAAGGCGTGATCTGCGACCGGTTACCGGTTATTGGTTACTGGTTACTGGTGATCCGTAAAGACGTTCCGACATTGCCCCAAGTCACGCTTCACGCTTCACGAATAACGATTAACGAATAACCAGCAGCGAGTCGCCGCAGCACCAGACAGGAGCCCCCATGGCCAAGCAAGCGTCCGTACCGCATAACGCAGACACACCCTGGCACAAGCCGGGAAAATGGCTGGTCAATCCGGCGTACTGGGACCCGGAAGCCGTTCAGGCGCGCGCCCGGGCCCCGCGGCGCATCCGCTTCATCGACTGCACCGTCAGCGAAGGCGACGACTGCGTCGGCCACCAGCTCAACTGGAACACGCGCCTGGGCGTGATCGAGCGCCTCGATGCGGTCGGCGTGGGCGAGATCACCATGCCGAGCCACGTCACCTTCAGCGAAGAGCGCGACCTCATCAAGGCGTGCCGGCGCCTGGGGATACGCACGCCGCTCGTCGCCAAAGGGCCGGGCATCTCCCCGCCGCTGCGCGGCGACTGGAGCGGCGAGATCGACGGCCAGATCGATCTCGGTACCGAGGTCGTGAGCCCGATCGTGAAATGGATCGACGAGG
>JAJXZC010000306.1 GCA_021780275.1 Pseudomonadota bacterium | reverse complement strand
AACGCCATAGTCGCTGTCCGCCGCAGGATCGGGCAGAGCCTTGAGATCGTCGAGAGCCGCGCCGAGCGCGGGCCCGATCAGGTCCGGCTCGCCATGCGGAAGCGCGTCGAGTGTACTCCACAGAAGATCGAGATTTGTGCGAGCGGCCGCATCGACGCATTGCGCTCCGCCGAGATGGAGCCATACCTGCTCAAGCCATGTGCCTAAAGCGGCTGCTGGCTGCGAGGAGCGTAATCGCTTGGCAAAGGTAACAGCATTGAGCAGGCGCGCGACGGCCGACTGGCCGCTTTCGCTCAAGAGGTGCGTACGTTCGGAGAGCAGATCAGGGATTGGGCGCGACTTTACCGCTTCGTCGTCGGCGCTTGCGAGAGTGTGAAGATCGGCGAGCGATAGGCCGCACCACGGCGCGCGCAAAACGCCCAGCCACGCTACGCGGTCTTCAGGATTGTGCAAGGCACGGGCGAGCGCGAGCGCATCGATAATCTCCGGCTGGTTTTGCAACTCTTCGAGTTCGACGGCGCGAAAGGGAATTCGGGCATTGCGCAGAGCCTGCGCCACCGGCGTGAGCGATTTGCGCGCGCGGCCGATCACGGCGACGCGGTATTTTTCGCCACGAGCGCGAGCTTCATCCACCCTCTCCAAATGGCCGCGGATGCAGGCGACGATTTCCTCTGTTTGTTTGAGGAGGGCAGAGTCACGCTGTCCTTCGATCGCTTGCTTTTCGCTAGGGCTCAGGCTGCGCGAGCCTGGCATGAAGGCGCAATGGAGTTGGAGCCGCGGCGACTCCGCGGAAACCATGTGCTTTCCGGAATCGGGCAAAGAATCGCGGGCGGGTTCGGCCTTGACGAAGGCGATGCCGTCTTCGCCGGTAAAAATCTGCGCGAATGTGCGGTTGAGCTGGTCGACAAGTGCTGGCGCGGTGCGGAAGTTGGCGGTGAGCAGTACCGGGTCGAAGCGCAGCGGCAGATCGCCGGGGACTTCGAGGCCGAGCCGTTCGGTTCGCGGAAAGAGTTCGGCGTCGGCGTCGCGGAAGAAGTAGATGGACTGCATGGGATCGCCAACCACGAAGCAGGTGCGGCCGTCGCGTCCTGACCATGCGGCGACGAGGTGCGCGAGCAACTGGTGCTGGCGACGGCTGGTGTCCTGAAATTCGTCGACCAGCAGGTGGCGGATGCCGTCGGCAGCGGCCTGAGCCGCATCGTTCGGAAGGCCGTCTTCGTCCCGAAGGGCGCGCAGAGCGATCTGCGCGACTTCGACAAAGTCGGCTGCGGCGTTCTCGGCAAAGACCACGCGCAGTTCTGCGGCTGCGTGGCGCAGGAGAGCAAAACAGGCGCGAACGATGGCCCAGTCCTCTTCAGGGTAACGGGCAGGGGGAAGGCCGCCAAGAGCGGCCAATGCGTCCTCAAATGCAGGCTCATTTTTGAGCGTCGCAATCAGCGCGGCGACACGGGCTTTTTCCTTTTTGGCCTCCGCAGGAAAGCCACACCCCTTGTCGACTCTTTGACGGAACCGGCCGCTCTTGGTAAGAAGCAGTTCGGCAAGGCAAAGATAGGCTCGACGCGCTTCATCCAGTTCGTCTGCGGTTGCGTAGGGAGCAGCCGGGAAATCGGCCAGCTCGGCGAGGTCGCGATAAAGCGCGCCGCCGCTTTGCGCGCAGGCGAATCGCGCCAGGTTGTGCGCCTCTTCGAGCGCGCCGGGGGTTTGCGCAAAAAGCAGATCGAGACCGGCCAGAAGCACTCGAATTTCGCGCGCAAAGGGGCGTTCTAACTGTTCGCGCAAAGCGTCCCAGTCCGGGGCGCGGTCGAGAACGAAGTCGTGCATCCACTGGTCGCGCCGGGCGAGCATGGTGACAAGCTGGTCTTCAAGATCCTGCCAACTGTTATCACGCCACAGGAGCAGCGTCTCAATGGCGGCGCTGAGCTCCGTGTTGTTCTCCTCAATCTGTTCGAGGGTTCGGCGCGCGGCGCGGCGATAAAGCTCTTTGGGCTGCTCGTGAATTTCGAGGGCGCCGCCGAGGCCGGAGAGAATAGGCTGCTGCAAAGCAAGTTCGCGGCAGAAGGAATCGATCGTCGAGATGTGCAGTTGCGCGGGTAGGTTCAGGAGATCCCAGCCGAGGGCGCGCGAGCGGTCAAGCGCGCGCTGCGCCAGCAATTCGATCGAGGAGTCGTCGCCTGTAGCCGCGGGAGCGTCTGCGCTGGCGGCCTTTTCGAGCTCGCCGAGAATGCGCTGGCGCATCTCGGCCGCAGCGGCCTTTGTGAAAGTGATGGCGACAATTTCGCCGGGATCGTGGACTTCGCCCAGCAGGCGCAGAAAGCGTCGCGTGAGCAGGTTGGTTTTGCCGGATCCCGCGGGCGCCCGCACCAGAACAGAGCGGCTGGCGTCGAGCGCGCGCGTGCGCTGGGCCTGATCGGGCGGCGGGGACTTGCGGGCGTCAGGCATCGATTGCTTCCTCTTCGCCGCTGTTCTCGTCTTCAGCCTCCGGCGGATTTTCCTGAATGCGGCAGAGCGCATGCAAGCCGCAGCGATCGCATGTATCGGGGTAGTTGCGCGGGTTGGCTTCGGCGCAGCCGGCGAGGAAGTCGCGCGCCATCCTCTCAATGGCATCATGCCAGTCGCGCATCTGCTCGTTGGTGAGCGGCTTTTTCACGAGGTTTTTCTGCGCGCTCAGGCTGGCTATCAACGTTTCTCTGGCATTTTTTACGTGCCCCAAAAACTCTTTGCGATTGCCGGCGCGAATCTGCGCGAAGACCAGGCCTCCCGTGTGGCTGGCGCTGTCCTCGATCGCGAAGTTGGCATAGAGCGGCAGTTGCACGTCGTCGGGCCGCGGCAGCTCCCAGACGCCTGGCGAGACCTGGCCCGTTTTGTAGTCGATGACGAGCAGGGAACCGTCCCGCAGTTGGTCGACACGGTCGAGGCGCAGCTTGAGCGTGAGGCCGGCGATCGCGGGCCGCTCATCGACCTCGGTCGCGGAAACCTTGAAGGGTACACGCAAGGCCTCGTAGCGGAGCCATTCGGTAATGAGCGCGATCAGCCGTATAGCTTCGAGTTCGAGATAGCGTTGCGGCATGGACTGGCGCGCGCGCGCCGGCATTTTCCCCTTGACGACGCGTTGCACGTGGCTTTCTACAAACGATTCAAGATGAGACGATCGTTCGATGAGTTCTGCGTGGCTGCGGATTCCGTTGGGAGGGCCAGCCCAGATGGAGTGCAGAACTTCATGGAGAAGAAGGCCGCGCTCCGGCGCGGTGAGCCCAGCTTCCGCTGCCTCCCACTCCTGCGCGTTGAGACGCGCAGTCGCGAATGCCTGGAAAGGACAGCGCGATT
>JAJXZC010000534.1 GCA_021780275.1 Pseudomonadota bacterium | reverse complement strand
GCGCAGGTTCCGAAGCGTCTCGTCGAAGAGGCCGGGCACCGGGCGCCCGTCATCGATGTAGAGCGTTCCGCCATCGGCGAGCAGCCCATGCAGACCCGCATTGCCGCCCATGGTGTGGTTCCATGGCAGCCAATCGAGGACGATGGGAGCGATGGCGCCCTCGTCGCGCGGGCGCGACTGCTGCGCCATGGCAACATTCGCCGTCATCATCTGCTGGGTGTTGATGACCGCCTTCGGCATCCCGGTCGAGCCGGAGGTGAAGAGAAGCTTGCCGATGGTGGTGGGCTCGATCGCCGCGACCGATTTCTCGACGTCGCCCGTCACCGGCGTCTTCGTCCAGTCATTGAAAGAAACGCTCGGTACGTTGGACGGCGCGTCATCGACATGGACGACCGTAACGCCGGAAAGATCGAGCACCTCCAGCGCACGCTCGAAGGACTTGCCGCTCTGCACCATGATGACGCCGGGCCGCAGCAGGTCGAAGACATGTTTGAGCTTCGTATGATCTTCGCTCACCAGCGAATAGGCGGGCGATACCGGCGCTGCGGGAAGTCGCGCCTGCATGGCGGCCATGGTCATCATCGCATGTTCGAGCGAGTTGCCGCTCAGGATCATGACCGCGCTATCCGCCCCAAGGTCAAGATCGAGGAGCGCCTGCGTCAGCGCGTCGACGGTCGCGCGCGCCTCGCCATAACTCAGCCGCCGCCAGTCGCGCGTCTCGCCACGGCGCTGCGCCAGCCATGTGCGGTCGGGCTGCGCTTCGCTCCAGTAGCGGAAGAATGCCGGAATGTGCTTTTCGTAGGGTTTCAACGGAATGCGCGACCGCATGATCATCGCGCCGTCGTCGCGCCGCTCCAGTTCAATGTCGCGCTCGAGGAATTTCACCGGCTTGAATGGCGCTTTGACGTAGGTATTCATGACTTTGTTCCGTTTCTTGTCGACTCCCTGTGCCGGGAAACCTAGACGGAAAAAGCCGGCGTGACCATGGTACCGTGATCGGCCGATCGGGCATTGAAATGGTGCGCCGCACAACGCCTGCGGTTACCTTTCGGCCCGGCACGCCTGCGCCCGCAAGATGAGCGGGCGAGCCTTCCGGGACGTCATAAACACTCCCTACACTGACCATGATATCGGTCATTCGGAGCAGGTCCGGCAGCGCTCGCCCGTCAGAAGTCCGGTGCCTCAGATGGCGGCAGTGACCTGAACTTCGGCCTTCCACTCCGGCTTCACCAGCGGCGACTGCACACAGGCGCGCGCCGGAAGGTTCTGCGGATCGACCCAGGCATCCCAGACCTCGTTGAAGACGTCATAGTCGCCCATATCGGCAAGCCAGATCTGAACGAAGATGAGCTTCGATTTGTTGGTGCCGGCTTCGGCCAGAAGCGCGTCGATCTGGCCGAGGATCTGCTGCGCCTGCCCGCGGATCGGCGCCGAGGCATCCTCCGCCACCTGCCCGGCCAAGAACACGCGATCGCCATGCACGACCGCTTCGCTCAACCGCTTGCCTACGCCCAATCGACGGATTGCCATCGCTTCGCTCCTTGAAAAATCGTCCTTTGCCACGCCTCGCGTGGCGCGATTTGATACCAGCCCCCAATGAGCCCAGCAAACGAAAAGGCGGCCCAAAGGGACCGCCTTTCGCGACAGCGCGGAGGCTATCGTTTACCGATCGACCGCTAGTTGCGGAACCGGGAGAAAGCGATCAGATCGCTTCCTTCAGGTCCTTCGCAACGCGGAAGGCGACCTTCTTCGACGCCTTGATCTTGATCTGCTCGCCCGTGGCCGGGTTGCGGCCGATACGCGCGGCGCGCTTGCGGACCTGAAGGATGCCGAGGCCGGTGATACGGACCTTGTTGCCCTTCTTCAGGTTCTTCACGGTGAGCTCGACGAAATCGTCGAACAAGGCAGCCGCTGCCTTCTTCGACAGATCGTGCTTTTCCGCAAGTTCCGCAATGATCTTCGAAAGCGGAATGGTGACCTGAGCCGTCGCGGACTTGGCCGCCTTGGCGGCCGGTGCCTTCGCGGCAGGCTTGGCTGCGGTTTTAGCTGCGGGTTTAGCTGCTGCTTTTGTTGCCATGATTTGTGATTCGTCCTTGGTGGAACCTGTAGCTATCTTTCACAAGTTTCGGAGAAACGCCAAGAGTTTGCTGCGCCCCAACGCTTTTTTCGCCCCGCCTACCGCGTTTATGCACAGATTTCGACGCGAAAGGCACAAAAATGCCCGTCACCATTGGACATATTGCACCTGCGTACCTACCTTCATCGGACATCGACATTCAAAAAAGCGCCCCGTCATGAGCCTCAAAGCAGCGATTCTCCCCGTCACTCCGTTCCAGCAGAACTGCACTCTGCTGTGGAACGACGACACCATGCATGGCGCGGTGAGCGATCCGGGCGGCGATCTCGACCGCATCCTGCACACGATCGAAGAAGCAGGAATCACGCTCGACAAGATCCTTCTGACCCACGGGCACCTCGATCATGCGGCGGCGGCGGGCGACCTGGCGCGCAGGCTGAACATTCCCATCGAAGGTCCGCACCGCGCCGATCTCTTCCTGATCGAGGCGCTGCCGGAACAGGCGCGCAAATATGGCTTCCCGGAATGCGGCGCCTTCCTGCCCGACCGCTGGCTGGAAAATGGCGATACCGTCGAGGTCGCGGGCCTCACCTTCGATGTGATCCATTGCCCCGGCCACACGCCCGGCCATGTCGTCTTCTTCCATGCGCCGTCGCGCCTCGCCATCGTCGGCGACGTGCTCTTTCAGGGCTCGATCGGCCGCACCGATCTGCCCCAGGGCGATTACAACGCGCTTGTCGCCTCGATCCGCGAACGGCTCTGGCCGCTTGGCGACGACGTCACCTTCGTGCCGGGCCACGGGCCGCTCTCGACCTTCGGCGCGGAGCGGCGCACGAACCCCTTCGTCGCCGACAATATGTACGGCTGATCCCAGCAGCCCAGCCCTCTTTGAACCGGAGACAATCTTGACCGCAGCCCCCACCGATCTCGGCCGTATCGAGGCCCTGCTCGCGATCATGGCGAAGCTGCGTAACCCCGATGGCGGCTGCCCCTGGGACCTCGAACAGAACTTCGCGACCATCGCGCCCTACACCGTCGAGGAAGCCTATGAGGTGGCCGACGCAATCGAACGCGGCGACATGGCCGACCTCCGCGAGGAGCTGGGCGACCTCCTGCTTCAGGTGGCCTTCCACGCGCAGATGGCAAGCGAAGCCGGCACCTTTGGCTTCGAGGATGTCGTCCGCGCAATCTGTGAGAAAATGATCCGCCGTCACCCACATGTGTTCGGCAATGAAACGACCGGCACGGCAAGCGCCGTCAGGGGGCGCTGGGACGACATCAAGGAACAGGAAAAGGCGGCGAAGGGAAAGCCCGCCCCCGAAAGCATCCTCGACGACGTGCCCCTCGTACTCCCCGCCCTCACACGCGCGGTGAAGCTGCAGAACCGCGCCGCGCGCGTCGGCTTCGACTGGCCGAGCACAGTCGAAGTTCTCGACAAGCTCAATGAGGAAATGCTCGAGCTTTCCGAAGAACTGACCAAGGGCGGCGATCCGGATCGCCTCGAAGACGAATTCGGCGACTTGCTGTTCGTCTACGCCAATCTTGCACGTCACATGAAAGTCGATCCGGAAGCGGCGTTGCGCCGTGCCAATGCGAAGTTCGGCAGCCGCTTCAGGCATATCGAAATGCGGCTTGCAGCATCAAACCGTCGCCCGGAAGATTCAACGCTGGAAGAAATGGATGCTCTTTGGACGGAAGCCAAGCTTATCGAGCGCACTCCAAAGTAAACTGAAGCATTCATTACCCGGATTTTTACATCTGCTTTTGGGATGATTTGCGCGGTTACTCAAAGTAACATGCGCCCATGTCCATCCGTAGACGCATATGGCTGTTCGAAGGCGCCCTCCTGACCGCACTGGCATTGCTATGCGGCGCGCTGTTCTGGAATTTCCTGAGCTACCAGAAACTCGTCGAAGAAAACCGCGAAGCCATCGGACTGATGATACAGGCCCAGCAGGTCATGCTGGCGCTTAATGACGCCGAGGAAAGCCGCGCCGCGTTCTTCAACAAACGCGACGACAAATCTCTTGCAACCTACAAGGACGCACGCGGCAATCTCCTCAATGCGATTTCGCTCATTCAGGCATACACCCCTGTCGGCCTCGATCAATCCGACGAAGGCAAGACGATGGGTATGATCGCTGCCGCACGCCTCACGCGCATGGACGCAGATGTCGCTATTACAAAGGCTGCTCGCCCGACGCCAAGAATGATCGAGATCGCGACCAAGGTGAACGCCGCCGATAGAGAACAGACACAGACGTCCCTTAATAGCCTTATCATCACTCATCAGATTCACATTGACGGAATCTGGACGCTCCTCGACAGCGCCCGCCACTGGGTGGTCAATTTCATCGTCATGGGCGGAGCCTTCATTATATTGACGTCACTCGCTTTCATCTTCGTGTCGGCCCGCTATCTCTCGCGTCCACTGCTGGCCCTGGCCACGGGCCTCGACACGATTAGCCGAAATGAAAGTCCGAAGGAGATTGAGGTTCCAGAAGGTGATGAGCTGGGCCTTGTGGCGGGAGCCTTTAATCGCCTTGCGAGTCACCTGCGCGAAGTCGAGGCAAAACGTGCGGCGACAGAAGAGGCGTTGACCCAGGCCAACAAGGAGTTGGTGGCTCGAAATGCGGAAGTCACCGCCCGAACCCGTTCAATCGATCTGCTCGGCCGCGTGGCATATCGGCTTCCAGGCTGCTCAAACATCCAGGAGTTTGCCTCCCTTGTGGAAAGGTTCGTTCCGCAGCTCTTTCCCGATATTCCAGGCGCGCTCTATGTCTTTTCCGGGTCGCGCACAGTGCTGACCGAGGTTGCACAATGGGGCGAGCCCAAAGGAGACACGCCCGAATTCAGCCCTCAGAATTGCTGGGGTCTGAGGCGCGGACAGGCACATGAAATCAAGAACGTCTCGGCCGACGTCGTCTGCGAGCACATCAAGCGCGATGCCGTGTTAGGCTATCGTTGCCTTCCCCTTGTCGCGCAAAGCGAGACGGTCGGTCTTCTCTATCTCGAACGGACGAATGAGACCGTCCCGTGGGCCATAGAAGCGCATGATCTACGCGTGCTGGCGGAAACGCTGGCGCTCGCCCTCGTGAATCTGCGTCTTCGCGAAACCCTGCGCGAGCAGTCGATCCGCGATCCGCTCACCGGACTCTTCAATCGTCGCTTCCTGCAGGAGGCCCTGGAGTTGCTTCAGGCGCGCGCGGAACGCAGCGATCTCTCCATCGGAGCGATCATGATCGATATCGATCACTTCAAGGATTTCAACGACGAATATGGACATGATGCCGGCGACGTGGCGCTGAAGTGCCTCTCGGAACTCATGCCGCATCATGTTCGCGCCAGCGATCTTATCTGCCGGTTCGGTGGCGAAGAGTTCCTTATCATCATGCCCGGCGCGACGATGGAGCGCGCGACCCAGTGCGCCCAGGATCTGCGACAGGCCGCAGCAGATATGCATCTGATCCACAACGGGGTTGAGCTCAAGCGCTTTACGATCTCACTCGGCGTCGCTCTTATTCCCGATCACGCCTCCGACGTGAAGAGCCTGCTCGAAGCTGCCGATCAGGCCCTTTATGTCGCCAAGAACGGTGGTCGAAACCGCGTCGAAATCGCGGTGCCGGTCCACGTCAAACCACATGCGACCAACCTTCTTGAAATGCCCTCGTCCAACGCCGAAATGCCGGACGACGTCGGGTCCTCAGCGCTCTTTGGCGGTTGATCAGCGGGTGCGGGTCGCGCGAGCAACACGTGCCCACGTCTTTTCGTCGCGCGCCACGAGATGCGGGCCGGCCAGCGTGCGCGGCATGTAATCGGCTTCGCTCGCCATATCGCGCACGACGCCGCCTGCCTCTCGTACGATCAGCGATCCGGGTACGTGGTCCCATGGCATCATGCGGTGGTAGGTCACGATGTCCTTGAGCCCACGCGCGACCGAGGTGTAGTCGACCGCCGAGCAGAGATCGTTCGCTTCGCGCCCGACATGGCCGGCAAGCCCTTCGACACGCTTTCGCCATTCATCCGGCATGAACCGCGTGTTGAAGGCGCCCACGATCTCGTTCAGGTCTTCGGGGCCTTGACCGGCACTGAGCCGCAACGTCTCGCCGCCGGAATGCCACCATGCGCCGCCGCCACGCTCGGCCATAGCGAGATCGCCCGGAACCGGCAGATAGATCCATGCCCGTTCGGTGACGCCATTTCTGACAAGCGCGACCATCACGCCGAAGGTCTCCCTGCCCGCAATGAAGTTGCTGGTGCCATCAACCGGATCGACGGTCCAGACCGGCGCATCGCTCTCGATGAGAGAAAGGCGCGACGGATCGGCGGCAACCCCCTCCTCGCCCAGCACATGCGAGCCCTCGACCAACGCTTCAAGGCGCGGCGCGAGCCAAAGCTCCGCCTCGCGGTCGGCGATGGTCACATAATCGCCCTTGGACTTTTCCTCGACCTCGCCGTCCTTCAACGCCCTGAAGCGCGGCATGATTTCCAGCGCAGCGACTTCTCGCATCAGGTCGGCAACGTCCTCGGCAAGCTTGCTCATGCTCATTCCGCAGCGTGGGCCATCACGGCTTCGACGCGCCCCTTGAGTTCGGGATAGCGCTTTTCGAGCCGGCCGAACTCAGCCTCGGAGAGGTTCACGTCGAGCACGGTAGAACCGTCTTCCTCGCTCATGCGCTTGCGGACCTGCCCATGTTCATGGAGCCAGGCCATGAGCTCTCCCTCGTTCGGCCGAATAATGATGCGAACGGTGATGCCCTTGTCGACAATGAGCTTGTCGATGAGCGTCAGCAGCGTCGCCGTGCCTTCCCCGGTCAACGCAGAAACGGCAACGGTCAACGGATCGCGCGCGGCAGAATTGACCACGGCGTCATGCGCTTCCGGCGGCAGACAATCGATCTTGTTCAGAACCTCGACGATGGGTCGCTGAGGTTCCTCGGCCTTTTCGCCGGCAAGGCCGAGCGAGGCCAGCACCGCCTCGACGTCGTGCTTCTGGATGTCGCTCTCTTCGTGAGAGGCGTCCCGCACATGCAGAACGACCTCTGCTTCCAGCACCTCTTCGAGCGTGGCGCGGAAAGCGGCGACGAGATGCGTCGGCAGGTCGGAGATGAAGCCCACCGTATCCGACAGGATGATCTTCCGCCCGCTCGGCAGAGACACGGCCCGCATGGTCGGATCGAGCGTCGCAAAGAGCAGGTTCTCGGCGAAAACACCTGCCTCGGTCAGCCGGTTGAAAAGCGTCGACTTGCCCGCGTTGGTGTAGCCCACCAGCGCCACCACGGGATAAGGCACTTCACGCCGCGTCTTACGATGGAGTTCGCGCGTCCGCTTCACCGTTTCGAGCTGCCGCTCGATCTTGGTGATGCGTTCCATGATGATGCGCCGGTCGGCCTCGATCTGGGTTTCGCCCGGACCGCCGAGGAAGCCGAAGCCGCCGCGCTGACGCTCGAGATGGGTCCAGCTGCGGACAAGGCGGCTCTTCTGATAATTGAGATGGGCAAGTTCGACCTGCAACGCGCCTTCGCGCGTATGGGCCCTCTCACCGAAGATTTCGAGGATGAGGCCCGTGCGGTCGAGGATCTTGACCTTCCAGGTACGCTCGAGATTGCGCTGCTGAACCGGCGAGAGATGCCCGTCCACAATGACGAGTTCGACCTCCAGCTCCTCCAGCAGGCCATTCAACTCATCGACCTTGCCCTCGCCGATCAGCGTCGCCGGGCGCGGGTCGGACACCACGGCGATGGCATTGCCGACCAGATCGAGGTCGATGGCCGCAGCAAGGCCCAGCGCCTCTTCGAGGCGGGCGGCCTGCGAGCGGAAGGGCTGCCCCTTCCGCTTCGCGTCGAGTTCCGCCGTTTTGAGCCAGGGCACAAGGACAAAGGCACGCGTGCGCCTGCGCCGCGCATCATGGCCGGATGCGCTTGCTGAACGGGTCTTGTCGCGGCGCTTCGTATCGCCGCCTGAATTATCCTGATCGGTCAAGAAAGGGCCTTAAGCCTCCTCGCCATTCGCTCCCGGCTCGAAAAGCTGCACGGGCGACGAAGGCATGATCGTCGATATGGCGTGCTTATAGACCAATTGCGAGTGGCCATCACGACGCAGCAACACACAAAAGTTGTCGAACCAGGTTACCACGCCCTGAAGCTTCACGCCGTTCACAAGAAAAATGGTGAGATTCGTCTTGTTCTTACGAACGTAGTTCAGGAACGTATCCTGCAAGTTATGGGTCTTCTCGCTCATGGGTAAACCCCATTTGTAAAATTTGATCGGGTCGACACGGCCGCATCGGCCGACCTCGATGGCTTTGCCTCTGCCCCGGTGGAGCGAGAGATGCGGACCCCTCTAATCTGTTCTATTTCCAAAATGCTGCAAGTGCGAAAACGCATTCGCGCGACATTCGCCGCACTTTTTTGTCGATAACGCCACTCAGGGACGTTTCAGCTCAGCAACCCGACCTCGGCGTAGGCCTCGCGGAGCCGAAGCGTGACCGATCCCGGCGCGCCATTGCCGATTGCCGTGTCGTCGATCCGGACCACCGGAATGATGACGGCGGAGGATGCGCTGATAAAAGCCTCGCGCGCCGATTTTGCCTCATCCGGTGTGAAGGGGCGTTCGACAATCTCTATCCCCTCGCGCTTCGCCGTCTCGAGAAGCACGGTCCGGGTGATGCCAGGAAGGATGTCCGGGCCCGTCGAGCGCGTGACGAGCCGCCCGTCCTTGTCCACGATCCAGGCATTGGTCGAGGAGCCCTCGGTGACGAAACCCTCTGCATCAACCAGCCATGCCTCATAGGCGCCGGCTTCCCGCGCCGCCTGCTTGGCAAGGATGTTAGGCAGGAGCGAGATCGACTTGATGTCGCGCCGCGCCCAGCGCAGGTCCGGCATGGTGATGACGGCGACGCCCTTTTCGACCGACTGCCGGATCCGCGCCATATTGAGCCGCTTCGCCGTGACCACGAGCGACGGCTTCACCGAAGCGGCCGGAAATGGATGGTCGCGGGGCGCGACGCCGCGCGTCACCTGGAAATAGACCAGGCCGTTCTCGACCCGGTTCCGGCGTACCACTTCGCGCAGAACCTGACGGAGGGCGGAAAACGGCATGGGGCTCGCGATACGCAGCTCGGCGAGCGACCGTTGCAGACGCGCGAGATGCAGCTCCTCGTCCATGAGCTTGCCGCCGCGAATGCCGCAAACCTCATAGACGCCGTCGGCAAACTGGTAGCCGCGATCCTCGATATGGACACTCGCATCCGCATGGCGGACATAGCGGCCGTTGACATAGGCGATGCGTGACAAGATGGACTTCCTGCTCTGGCGTCAGATCGGCAGATCGGGGCGCGAGGTCGTCGCGACGCCGAGCGACTTCAACTTGCGATGCAATGCCGAGCGCTCCATGCCAATAAAGGCCGCCGTGCGCGAGATATTACCCCCGAAGCGGCTGATCTGGGCCATCAGGTACTCGCGCTCGAAAGTCTCGCGCGCTTCGCGGAGCGGCAGCGCCATGATGTGCTCGCCACCCGACCCATTGACCGTGATCTGCGCCGAGGAGCCGACTTCCGCGGGCAGCATGTCGGCCGTCACCACAGCACTCGGATCGCCCGAGGTCAGGATGAGCAGCCTTTCGACATTGTTGCGAAGCTGGCGGACATTGCCCGGCCAGTCATGCGCCTGGAGCGCGGCCATCGCGTCTTCCGAAATCCGGCGCGGCGGCAGGCCGGTCGCCCGTGAAATCTGGCCCATGAAATGATCGACCAGCATCGGAATGTCTTCGCGCCGCGCCGAAAGCGGAGGCACCTGGATCGGCACGACATTCAACCGGTGATAAAGGTCCTCGCGGAAGCGTCCCTTGCCGATTTCGTCCTGAAGATCGCGGCTCGACGATGAGACGACGCGCACGTCGACCTTCACCTTCGGCCCGCCACCGACCCGCTCGAAAGTCTGGTCGACCAGAACGCGCAGGATCTTGCTCTGCGTCTCGATGGGCATTTCCGCCACTTCGTCGAGGAAGAGCGTGCCGCCATGCGCCTGCTCGAAGACGCCGACCTTGCGCGGGCCCGCAGCCGACGCTTCCGTGCCGAAAAGCTCGATCTCCATGCGCTCCGGCGCCATGGTCGCCGTATTGATCGCGATGAACGCGCCTTCCGCGCGGCGGGAGCGGGCGTGAAGAAGCCGCGCCACGATCTCCTTGCCGGAGCCCGAGGGACCGGTAATGAGCACGCGGCTGCCCGTCGGCGCCACCTTGTCGATGGTCTGGCGCACCTGCGCGATGTTCGGCGACATGCCGATCAGCGTCGTCTCGTCGCCAACGCGGTTTCTCAACTCGTCGTTCTCGCGCTTGAGCTTGGAGGCTTCGATGGCGCGGCGAATGATAAGGATCAGGCGGTCGGCCTTGAACGGCTTTTCGATGAAGTCGTAGGCGCCCTTCTTGATCGCCGAGACCGCCGTCTCGACATTGCCGTGGCCGCTGATGATGACGACCGGCAGGTCGGGATGGCGCTCATGCACGGCGTCGAGAACTTCGAGCCCGTCGAGACGACTTCCCTGCAGCCAGATGTCGAGAACCACGAGGCCCGGCCGACGCGCTTCGATGGCTGCGAGCGCGCCGTCGCTGTCTCCGGCGACCCGCGTGTCATAGCCCTCGTCGTTGAGGATACCTGCAACGAGCTCGCGGATATCCGCCTCGTCATCGACAATGAGAATGTCAGATGCCATTTACTGCCTCGTTCTCTGTCGTAGTCTCGATTGTTTCCGGAAGCTCTGCGTCGCCGTGAATCCGCGGAAAGACGAGCGCGACGCGAGCGCCGCTCTCCCAACCTTCCGCCGCCGGCGCATCGCTGAGCAGAAGCGTGCCGCCATGGTCTTCCATGACCTTGTTCACGATTGCGAGGCCGAGCCCTGTGCCTTTCGCGCGCGTGGTCATGTAAGGCTCCGTCAGGCGCGCCCGGTCCGTCTGCGGCAGGCCGCAGCCTGAGTCCGTCACCACGATGGAAACGGTCCCCGGCGTTTCCACCAGCGCCACGTGAACGCGGCCGAGATGGCCGCCACGATGCTGCGAGGCGTCCTCACCTTCTGCTTCGGGCTCCTGCCCTCGGATCGCTTCCGCCGCGTTCTTCAGAATGTTGGTGAGCGCCTGACTGACGAGGCGCCCGTCGCAGTCGAGCACCACCGGATCGGCCGACATGTCGAGCTGATAGTCGATATCCGGTTGCGCGACGCGCTGAAGGAATACCGCTTGCCGCACGATCTCGTTGATCTCGATCGGCTTGATATGCGCCGTGGGCATACGCGCGAAGGACGAGAACTCATCCACCATGCGCCCGATATCGGTCACCTGCCGGATGATCGTGTCCGTGCATTGCTGGAAGACTTCAGGGTCGGAGTGGATCTCCTTGGTATATTTGCGCCGAAGCCGCTCAGCCGAAAGCTGGATCGGCGTCAGCGGGTTCTTGATCTCATGTGCGATGCGCCGCGCCACGTCCGCCCATGCGGAGGTGCGCTGCGCGCGCACCAGTTCCGTGATGTCGTCGAAGGTCAGCACGAAACCGCCCAGCGCCGAATCCGTCAGCTCGCTGGTAACACGAATGTTGAGCGTCCGCTCCAGACCATCGCGCAAGATCACGACCTGGGCTTGCGCGCGCCTGTCCGGATGGGCTTGCGCCTCGCCCACGACCGCCGCCATCTCGGGGATAGCGGCGGCAATATCGCGCCCTACCAACTCGTCGGCGGCCTTGCCGAAGAAGCGCAGCGCGGCCCGGTTCGCATGGTTGATATGGCCTTCGTAATCGAGACCAAACACGCCTGCGCTGACGCCGGAAAGCACCGCCTCCGTGAACTGGCGCCGCTGGTCCAGTTCGTGGTTGGCGTCCACGAGATCCTTGCGCTGGCTCTCAAGCTCGCTCGTCATGCGGTTGAAGGCATTGGACAGCACATCGAGCTCGTCGCCCGTTTCGCCGGGTTCGACGCGCGCCCCCCAATCGCCTGAACTCACGCGCTCCGACGCCTGAACCAGCTTGCTGATCGGATCGATGAGGCGGTTCGAGGCCCAGAGGCCGAGCCAGATCGCCGCAAGAAGCGTCACCAGCGCCATGGCGACGTAGATCAGCGCGAACGTGACCTGGAAGGTGATCCGGCGCTTCTCAAGGCTTTGATACTCGTCCACCGCTTCGCGGGTCTGCGCCAGATGCTCCAGCACCCGGGCATCGACGAAGCGGCCGACATAAAGATAGGTGTCATCGAGAGAGCTCAACTTGACCAGCGCGCGGATCTGATTGTGTTGCTCCACGGTCCAGAGCACCGCCTCGCCCTTGTCCGCCTTCTCGAACTGCTCCGGCAGCGGCAGCCCCATGTCCGGCGCGACGCTTGCCGTCACCTTGGCGAGAAGCCGTCCCTTGGAATTGATGACATAGGCGGCCGGCAGGGAGCGGAGCGCGGCCTGCGTCGCAACGAGCTGCTGGAAACGTTCGGGGTTCGAGGCCAGATAGGGCGCCGCGCGGTCAAGGTCGGTCACCATCGCCAGCGCGTCGCCGCGCAGCACATGGTGATGCTCGTCCAGATAGGCTTCCGCCACCGTCTGCGCGTTGGAGATGATGGTCTGCGTGCGCTCGCTGAACCAGGCATCGAGGCCGCGATTGAGCGTCACCGCAGCGAACACGGCAACGATGATCGCCGGCATGACCGCCACCACGGCGAACATCGCGACCAGCCGCGCATGGAGCTTCGCGCCCGCAGCCCCGCTGACCCGCGCAATGATGAGCCGGACCACCCGCCAGCAGATCAGGGCGAAGAGGATCAGGACGATGCTCATGTTGCTGAGAAGCAGCACGATGACCAGCGCCCGACCCGGCCGAAGCGGCGTGAGGCCGGTGAGCGTCAGATAGGTGAAGGAGCCGAGGACGATCGCAGTGACGACGAGACCAACCGCCAGCGCACCCGAAAAGCCGCGCCGGGACATGAGGCCCCAGAGCCGACTGTCCCAGCTTTTTCTGCTCGATTGTTCCGCTGCCGTCATGCCCGGTGGGGTCCTCACTCGCAGCGACGACCGGGCAAT
>JAJXZC010000629.1 GCA_021780275.1 Pseudomonadota bacterium | reverse complement strand
GATACGCGATCAAGTTCGCCCTGCACGGCGGCGGCGATCGCGGCCAGCCATTTGTCGTTCACCACAAGCGTCTTGATCTCGTCCTCGGTCAGCTTGCCATACTGCGCCGCGACCTTGGCCATGAGTGCTTCCTGCGCGGCTTCGGCCTTCGCGACGGCGGCCGCTTCCTTTTCGATTAGGGCGAGGTAATCATTGAGAGCCTTGCGCTCGTCAGCCGCGTCGGCGTCGCCCTTGATTTCCTTCAGGCGCGCCGCGACCGAAGCCTTGGTGAGCTTGTCCTTGTCGTTCTTCGCAGACTCCAGCAGACCGTCCTCGCCGCCGTGTTCTTCGGCCATTTCCTCCATCGCCTGCTGGGCGGCGGCGGCCTCGGCTTCCAGCTTCTCGATTGCCGTCCCATCGGCGGCGAAGGAGCGGGCGATGATGAGGGCGCACGGGATCAGCTCGGCCTTATATTTCAACTTGCCGACGACGAAATCGGGCTTCTCCTTCGTCTTGCGGCCCTTCTCCTCGATGATGAGCCGGGGCTTGGCGGCTTCGCGCCAGCCGTCGCTCACGATCAAGTAGACGTCGTCCTGCATGGTCTCGGACCAGTAGTCCATGAGGTGTTGATACACGTCGTACGCATCGAGGAGCGGGGCCTTCGCGAAGCTGTCGAGAAGGTCCTCGGAGAGCTTCTCGATGAGCGCCTTGGGCTTGTCGCCTTGGGCGAGGCCCTTGAGGGCCGGGGTAACGGCCGACTTCCACTTGGCGAACAGCTTCGTCGCGGACTCGTTGAAGGCGGTGAACTCCGCGTGGCTGAAAATCGCGGACTTGATGTCGGCGGCGGCGGGCTTGAGTTGGCTGTAACCGGAACGGTCGGCCTTCTTGAACAACGCGGCGCGCACGCCGGCAATGACCTTCCAGTAGCGGTCCAGCGCCTCGATGTCCCGATCCGGTATGCCGCCGCGCAGGTGACCGTCGATGTCCTGCAAGTCCTCCGGCTCGGTGCTGTCGATGTAGCGCGGAAGGTTGAGGTTGAAGTCGTTCTTCGGATCGCCGATGTCCACGACCGGCACCATTCGCGAGTAGCGTTCAATCGCGGCTTCCCGCGTGAAGGCGTCCACGATCTTGTGGATGTCCTGGGCCCGCAGGCGGTTCTTCGCGCCGTCCTTGATGAAGCCCTTGGAGGCGTCGATCATGAAGATGCCCTTGCGGGCCGCGGCCCCTTCCTTGTCCAGCACGATGATGCAGGCGGGTATTCCGGTGCCGTAGAACAGGTTCGCCGGCAAGCCGATGACGGCCTTGATGTAGCCGCGCAGGATGAGGTTCTTGCGAATGACGCCCTCAGCGCCGCCGCGAAAGAGGACGCCGTGCGGGAGAATACACGCGCCTTTGCCGGCGGACTTGAGCGAGCGCAGGATGTGCAGCAGATAGGCGTAATCGCCCTGCTTGAGCGGCGGCACCCCGTAGTGCTCGAAGCGACCAAAGGGATCGTTTTCCGGGTCGAAGCCGGTGCTCCAGCGCTTGTCGCTGAAAGGAGGGTTGGCGACGACGTAGTCGAAGGTCTTGAGCTCGCCGGAGTCGTCGGTAAAGAGCGGGTTGGCCAGCGTGTTGCCCTGCTTGATGAGAGCCGTGGGGTTGTCGTGCAGGAACATGTTCATGCGGGCCAGGCCGGAGGTGGCGGAGTCCTTTTCCTGCCCGTAGAGCGTGACCTTGATGCCTTTGTCGTGGCTCGCCTCGTCGCCGACCTTGAGCAGCAGGGAGCCGGAGCCGCAGGCGGGGTCGTAGACGGTCGTCTTGTTGGTCGTCTTCGCGCTCCCGATGCCGATGACCTTCGCCATGACGCGGCTGACCTCGGCCGGGGTGTAGAACTGCCCCTTGCTCTTGCCGCTCTCGGTGGCGAAGTGACGCATCAGGTATTCGTAGGCGTCGCCGAGGATGTCGTCTCCCTCCGCGCGGTTCTTCGAGAAGTCCAGCGCGGGGTCCTCGAAGATGGCGATGAGGTTGGTGAGGCGATCGACCATCTCCTTGCCGCTGCCCAGCTTCGTCGCGTCGTTGAAGTCCGGCATGTCGGACAGCTTGTTGGCCGCGGCGAGCGGCCCCAGGATCTTCTTGTTGATCTGGTCGCCGACGTCGCTCTTGCCCTTGAGCGCGACCATGTCCTTGAAGCTCGCGCCTTTAGGGATGACGATCGGCGCGTACGGTTGTCCGGCGTACTTGTCGCTGACGTACTTCACGAACAGCAGCACGAGGACGTAGTCCTTGTACTGGGAGGCGTCCATGCCGCCGCGCAGTTCGTCGCAGCTGGACCAGAGGGAGGAGTAGAGCTCGGATTTCCTGATAGCCATAGCGAAGGTATCTTAGGAAATCGTCTCAATCCCTAGAGCAGACGTTCGGCGAAGCCTCATTTCGGCTTCAACGGCAATCTTGTCCGACGCAGGCGTTTTTGGTCCGCCACGATGATGGAGTGGAGCAGGTCCTGCTCAGACACGCTCAGCAATATCCTCGCAAGCAGCTCTAAAACCTGAGAATCGCTGTAGTTGCCGCTTCGCAGCAAGATCACGGCCGGACCGCGAGCTTCCGACAACGCCAGGAGTTGGGGGAAATCCAAGTCGCAAGTCACGACAATTTCATTCTCTTTGACGGCTCGAAGAAGAATTTCCGAATCGGCGGATCTTGCAAGTCCGACGTTCGAGGCATGAACCGCCGCATGTCCGCGCTGAGTCAGCCAATCCGCCACGGTGGGCGACAGCGGCATGTCGACCAGGAACTTCAATGGGAAAATTCGACGGTCTCTTCTTCCGCGAGGCAAGCCGCGTAGCGCAGGGACTCATCAATATCGTCGAACGTCAGATACGGATAGGCTTTGACGATGGATTCTTTTGTTTCCCCGGAAGCCAAAAGCCCCAAGAGTCGAGAGACGGGGAAGCGCAAGTCTCTGATGCAGGGCTTACCGGAACAGACAGCCGGATTGTGCGTGATTCGGGTGAAAGTCATAAAGCCTCTGTCCATAGTCTAACAGGTTGCCCGGTTTCCCGCAATCGTCGCTGAGCCGATGGCTTCCTAAGTGCTCCCGCCTCTCTTCGCAAGGCGCATTGTGAAAGACGTTGATGAAGAATCATCCGAGCGTCCGCATCATCCGAGACGAGATTCCGAGCCAGTAAAGGTTTCCGCGCGTGACGCAGGGGCCGATGGAGTCGATGATGCGGACCGCGCCAGCGACGACCGCGCGGCGTCAGAAGGCTATCTCTTGTGCGGCTGGAATCCGATCCGAGGCCTCGGCTTGATCGGCGGCTCCATAAGCTGCTGGATCAATTCAAAAACTTTCCGTATTTCTTCCGCTTGGC
>JAJXZC010000494.1 GCA_021780275.1 Pseudomonadota bacterium | reverse complement strand
TCTCCGCATCCCCTTTGCTGAGATCGCCACGCAGAACCGCCACGTCTGCGCCTTTCTTCAGGCCTTCCACGTTGAGCGGCGCCCATACCACTTTTGATACATCGATGATCGTTTGGTCTTTTCCGAACGACAGCGGATGGACGTTCGAGCCAAGCTCTGCCGCCATTGCGGGCGCCGAGAGCAAGGCCAGAGCGCCGAGACCATATAACAACTTGCGCATAGCGTTTCCTCTTATTGTGCCTGTGGCGAGCCAAGCATAGCGCGTACAGTCTCGGACATATTGATGCCAACAGGCACTATTGTCCGTTCGATTTGAGATCAACTAAGACGACGCATGGGAGATGGTGCAGCCTGGCTTTCGTGCCACCTCCCTGGCGCTTCCCCGCCACTCACACCGGAGGGTGTCCGACCAAGTCTCCTCCAAATCGTCGTTCCCCTCCGGTGTCTTTTCGGCGGAGCAGGATCTTTTCCGGATCGACCGCGCAAAGATGGAATTCGCTTGGGCCTTTGGCCGACGGTTACCCAAGCATTCTGGCCGGCCGACCCGATGCCACTTACGCCGCGATGGCGTGATCATGACGGTGGTTTGACGAGAGGGCCGCAGATGCATCGGCTTGGAATACAAACGAGGCAAGCGAAGGCGTTCCCGGACGCCGGCAATCCGCGCCGCGATTCAAGTCGAAAGGAAAATCTCGAGGACGGCGGAAGTAAGTCGAGACGCGATGAATTGTCGTTGCGGAGATACATTGGCGGGAGGATCGCCACCCATCGTAGGCGCATAGCGCTCACCCTGTCGGCGCTTGCTGAGGCCGCGCAGATCTCTTTTTCGCGGCTCTCGAAGATTGAACGCGGCGACAGTTTTCCGTCCCTGCCGCTCCTGCGACGCATTGCGAGAGCCTTAAATCAGCCGCTCGCCGAGTTCATCCTGGCCTCCCAAACCAAATACGATTGTTCCTATGTCAAATCCGGGGGCGGCTTATTGATCGAGCGTAAAGGCGTGGAGGCAGGTTACCAGACCTGCCAGCTTGGATCGTCCATCATCGACGAATATGCGGTGGATGTCTCCATCGTGACCCTGCTCGAATCCGCCAACCTTCCGCTTTCCGCACCGAGGATCGCATCGACGTTCATTCACATGCTGGGCGGAAAGCTCGTTTATCGGCGGGCCAATCAAACCTATTCGCTGGAAGCGGGAGACACTTTGCTGTTCGATGCGATTTCGCCCCACGGCCCGGAAAAGCTGAGCAAAGCGCCCGCCAGCTATCTTTTGATTGCGGTCTATCCGCGCGAGGCCTAATTGGCGTCTTCCCGCAGAAATCGCTATGATCGAGCCGATGCATTGATCCGGGACAGACGGCGCCATGGACGTCGGCGATTCGAGGACGGCCCCTTCTGCCTTTGAACGCGACGCGGGCGGCGAACGCACGGCGACGCCGCGCAAGATCATTCATATCGACATGGACGCGTTCTATGCGTCGGTCGAGCAGCGCGACAATCCCGATTTGCGCGGCAAGCCCGTCGCCGTGGGCGGCGCCAGCCGGCGTGGCGTGGTCGCCGCGGCAAGCTACGAGGCGCGCCGCTATGGCGTGCGCTCGGCCATGCCCTCCGTCACCGCCCTGCGCAAATGCCCGGACCTCGTCTTCGTCAAGCCGCGCTTCGACACCTATCGCGCCATCTCGCTGCAAATCCGCTCCATCTTCGCGCATTATACCGACCTGATCGAGCCGCTTTCGCTCGACGAGGCCTATCTCGATGTCACCGAAAATAAGATGGGGCTCCCGCTGGCGACGCGGATCGCCGAAGCCATCCGCGCCAAAATAAGAGCCGAGACGGGGCTGACGGCTTCGGCCGGCGTATCCTACAATAAGTTTTTAGCCAAGCTCGCGTCCGACTATCGCAAGCCGGATGGACTCTTCGTCATCACGCCCAAGATGGGGCCGGCCTATGTCGAGACCTTGCCCGTCGGCAAATTTCACGGCGTCGGTCCGGCAACCAATGCGAAGATGAACAGCCTCGGTATCGAGACAGGCGCCGATTTAAAGGCGAAGCCGCTGGCGTTCCTGCAGCGGCATTTCGGCAAGGCCGGCGCCTATTATTATGGGATTGCGCGCGGCATCGACGACCGCCCGGTGCGCGCCGATCGCATCCGGAAATCGATCGGCGCGGAAAATACCTTCTTCGACGACCTCACCGACTTCAAGGCCATGCAGGCGGCGCTTCAGCCGATTCTCGACAAGCTTTGGCGGCATTGCGAAGGCGCGGGCATCCGTGGCCGCACCGTGACCTTGAAGGTGAAATTCGCCGATTTCCAAATCATCACCCGCAGCCGCTCGAATCCGGACGCCATTGGCGGACGCAGCGATCTTGAGACGATCAGCCTGGATTTGCTGCGGCCCTTGCTGCCGCCGCCGAAGGGCATCCGGCTTCTCGGCATCTCGTTGTCGAATTTGCTCTCGGACGAAGCCGACGAAACCGACGGACAGATGACCTTGCTCTGAGATCGTGGCGCGCCCATCGTCTTGCTGACGATTCCGCAATATGCTTGAGTGGTGATTGTGAGCGCGCGAGCCCAGCTTGAGATCGCGGCGGGATTTGCCACCCGCGCCGGCCAGCGTTCAAACGATCAGGATTTTTGCGCGATCGATCTCGGCACGCCGTCCCAAAAGGCCGTGCAGGGAAGCATTGCCGCCATCGCAGACGGCAGCGGAACTCCGCAAGGCGGCCGCATCGCCTCCGAACTCGCGGTGCGGACCTTTATCGACGACTATCGCTCGCTGCGGGAACTCAATGGCGTCGGCGCCGCCGCGATAAAATGCCTCGACGCCTACAATCTCTGGCTCAATGGCCAGTCGCACGCCGACCCCGCGCTGCACGGCGCCGCGACGACCTTCACCGCAGCGGTGCTCCTCGGCCGCATGGTGACGATCCTTCACGTCGGCGACAGCCGGGCGTGGCGTTGGCGCGCCGGCAATTTGACGCTGTTGACGGATGATCATACCGGTGTGCAAGCACAGGCCGGGCCGACACTCCTTCATGCCATCGGCCTCGAACTGGCATTGCGCCTCGACATCAAGACACAACGGCTTGAGAAACAAGATCGCTTTCTTCTGACGACGAAGGGCGTTCACGCTTCTCTTTCGGCCGATGCGCTGGCGCAATGGCTTTCTCGGCGCGACGCTCCGCAAGCCATCGCCGAGGCCATCGTCAACGCCGCGATTGAGGCCGGCGGAGACGATGATGCGACGGCGCTGGTGATCGACGTCCTTTCCGTGCCCGCGCCGGATTACAATGTGATCGTCACGGCCTTGGAAGCCATGCCGATCGGACCGAT
>JAJXZC010000417.1 GCA_021780275.1 Pseudomonadota bacterium | reverse complement strand
TCGTATCGCAGAATCGATCGGAGCGCATGGCTGAAGGTGATGCCAATCTCGGGCCGCACCTGCACCTGGTTGATGCCATCGATCTGGTATTCGACGGGATCCTCGATGGTGACGATCTTGCGATGCGGGTCGTTGAGAAATCCGAGACTCCCGGCGAGCGTCGTCGTCTTGCCGCTGCCCGTCGGCCCTGTAACGATCAAAAGCCCGTTCGAGGCAGCGAGAGCGGATCTCAACGCTCCCTCGTCGCGCGCCGAAAGACCGAGCTTTTCGAGAGCGGGCACCTGCGTCGCAGCGGCCAGAATACGGATGGCGGCGCTTTCGCCATGGATCGTCGGAATGGTGACGATGCGCAGATCGTAGTCGCGGTCGTTGATACGCAGACGCGCCTGCCCGTCCTGAGGCAGCCGACGTTCAGCAATGTTGAGCCGCGAGAGAATCTTGAGGCGCGAAATGGCGGCGCGGCCCACATTCGGCTCCAGCGAGCCTGCTTCGCGCAAAAGGCCATCAACGCGCTGACGAAGGATCACGCGATTTCGGGCCGGTTCGATATGAAGGTCGGTGGCCCGCTGCGCCACGGCATCCTGAAGCAGGCCATTCACCAGATCGATGATCGGCGCCTCCAGCGCCAGATCGTTGAGTTGCTCGAGATCCTCGCCGGCCGCCGCGCCGCTCTGCGCTCCCGTTTCGATAAGCGCAGAGAGTTCCCGACCGAGGCGATTGAGCGCGATGGAAATGTCCGATCGCGAGGCAAGCCTGAGTTCGAGCGGCCGCCCGACTGCCAGCCGGAGCGAGGAAAGCGCACGCTCGTCACCAGGATCCGCGACCGCTACGATCAAACGACCGTCTTCGCCGAGCCGCAGCGGCAGGATCGAATTCTCGGCGAGAAATGCCGACGAGAGGCGATCGGACAGCACCGGGCGATCCGGCCACTCCGACGGCTCTACCTGCGGTATTCCATAATGATAGGCGAGTTCCTGCGCGAGCGCATCGGAATCGGCCTGAATCGGCGTCGCGCCGGTCCGCCTCTTATGGAGTTCAATGGGCATCGGCCTGTCTTCGAACCGCTCGGATGTCACGATACTGCTTGCCGATCGTTCCTGTGGAGCGGATGACGCGAATACGCGTGCCCCCTTCCCCCGGAAATGACTAAGTCAATCAACGCAAGTTTGGTGGGAAAAACTCCCACCCGCAAGCATTAAAGCGCGAACTCGCCCCAAAAGCGCCTCAGAGCGCCGTATCGAGCCCCTGAACGCTAGACAGCAAGCGACGTCGCGATCTCGGAGGGCCGTTGGAGCGTCTGGCTGACCGGGCATCGGTCGGCGATTCCAATCAGGCGCGCACGCTGCTCGTCGCTGAGGTCGCCCTTGACCTCGATGACGCGCTCGAACCGGTCATGGAGCGCTTCCGAACCGCCGCCCACCCGCTGCACGTGTCGCAAGCGAACCTCGATATGCTCCAGCGGCCATTGGTGCCGTGTCGCATACATGCGCAAGGTCATCGCCGTGCAAGCGCCGAGCGCCGACAGCAAAAGTTCATAAGGGTCCGGGCCGGTGTCGTGGCCGCCGACCGCTTCAGCCTCGTCGGCGCCCACGACATGATGACCAGCCGTGATGAACTCCCCATAGGGGCCGTTGCCGCTCTCGGAAACCGTTACAACACGCTCTTTCATCGCCACCTTCGCCACAAGCGGTTCACGCGCGCCAAGCCTGAAGTCAGGCGCGGAGTCATTTTGAGCGCAGCTTGTTGATACCGAGAAGATTCATCACGATGCGCTCATAGCCGGGCTCGCTGGTCCCGCTACGAACCTTGTGCATGAAATATTTCTCGAAAGCTACCTTGGCGAGGTGAACCCAGTAGCCCTGCCCCGACCAGTTCACGTTGCGGGGAGGAATCTGCGGGAGAGCGATGAAGGCCACGCCGTCATCGCCAAAATCGGCGAGGCAGACGGCGTTCCACGTCGCCTCTTCCGTCGGGTCCTTGCCTGCCATCGCATCACGAATGTTATGCGCGACGGCCGCGGCCATGGACTCGATCATGTAGCCGGTTTTCGGAACACCGACAGGCACGGGCGTCTTCTCCACCGGAGGAATCGCCACGCAGACGCCTACCGCATAGATGTTCGGATATTTCGGATTGCGCTGCTGCTTGTCGATCAGCACGAAGCCGCGCGGATTGGCGAGGCCTTCGAGCGGCTTTCCATCTTCGCCAAAAAGACACGACACACCACGGAAAGCGGGAAGCATCATGTTGAGACGCGAGGGAATCTCGTGAATCTTCTTGACGGTTCCTTCCTCGGTCATCTCGCTGACATACACCATATCGGGGCTGACACGATCAACCCTGGCATTGGTGATCCATTTGATGTCGCGGTCGCGCAGCGCGGACTCCATCAGGCTCTTGGTGTCGCCGACACCGCCCAATCCCAGATGACCGATATAAGGTTCGGAGGTCACGAAGGTGATCGGCACGCGATCCCTGACCTTCCGCTTGCGGAGATCGGCATTAGCCAGGAAAGCGAACTCATAGGCTGGACCGAAGCACGAAGCGCCCTGCACGGCGCCCACGACCATCGGGCCCGGCTCGGCACAGAAGCGCTCCCATCTCTCCGCCAGCACCGTTGCGTGATCGACGTGGCAAATGGAGTTGCTGTTATTCTCCGGGCCAAAGCCTTCGATTTCATCGAAGGCCAGCGCCGGCCCCGTCGCCACGACGAGATAGTCGTATTCCATCCTCGTTCCGTCGCGGAGGAGCAGCGCATTCTCGGCCGGAAGCACACGCTGCGCGCCCGCCGCCGAGAAGCCGAGCCCGAGCTTGGAAAATACCTCCGGCAGATGGATCTTTATGTCCTTCGGCTCGCGCCATTTGATCGCGACCCAAGGATTGGACGGTACGAAGTGGAACCATTCCGTATCTGAAACGACGGTGATGTCGGCATCGGGCCCCAGCGTCGCTTTCAACTCGAATGCCACGGTCGTGCCGCCCAAACCAGCACCTAGAACGAGAACCTTCTTGGCCATAGGCCATTCCTCCCAAAGCGGCGGCCACCCCCAGCGGGACAGCGCGTTTTGCTTGCCGACCTCGACGTCAGAAAGCGTTTCCGGACTTGAGGCCCAGCTTGCGGAAGATCATCGCCGCCGGGCAAAAACCCGTGAACGAGGACTGCAAGAGATTTGCGCCAACAAAGGCGGTGAACCAGAGCCAATAGGGGCTGTGGATCTGACTCAATACGAGGCTCGCGAGTATCATAAAGCCTGCAAAGGCCATTACGGCACGATCGATCGTCATGACTATCTCCCTGAAAGCCGCATTCTAGCTTAATTCCAGCACCAATCCGCGG
>JAJXZC010000656.1 GCA_021780275.1 Pseudomonadota bacterium | reverse complement strand
ACGGTCTGTCTTTTTTCAGGTCTCGACAGGCTCGGCATCGAATAACTGGTCGTGGTAATCGAGGGCGAGCGGGCGCCGTCGCGTGAAGATATGCAGAAACTCGCCACCATCTTCCCCCAATTCGAACGGCTGCGTTTCGAGATGATGAGCAAGTTCCCACGTACGGAAGCAGGGATGCAGAAGATCAAGCGTTCGGAGATACGAAAGCTCGTCTTTCCCGATGATGCTGCCTGAATGGAGACCGGCGGCCTCGCTGAAAAACATAACAGGAGCGGGCGTCGGCGATCTGCAGAACTTCGCTGTCGGTTATCAGGGATGCTCCCGATACGCCAACAAGATTATGGCAATTCGATGGAGACGCATCACGATTTTGCTCAAAAGGCCTGCGGTATTCAGCCACTGAACATGTACGCGAAGTTAACTCGCCGATAGTTGCAAGTTGTTGTAAAAATCTCCCATCACTGGGGGGTGGCAGACGCAGGCTCATGAAAAGCCGATTATTGCAAGTCTCATATCATGGCAAACAGGCCTGTATTCTTTGACGCCTCGGGGCGTCGCGCCTTTCAGATTTCTATCTTCAGCTGGATCGCCGCCATCATCAGCACGATCGTCGGGCTTGCTTTCCTCGCAAGCCTCATTGCGGTGCCGCGCCTCTCCTCCGTCGCGTTGCCGGGTCGATTAAGCGCCCTGCCGAACAGCCAACTCGTCGATACCGCCAAGGCACCGGGTCTGTTACGCAGCGCCAGGCGTCTTTCTATACGCGCGCATCGTCGCCGGCTAAAGATCGTGCATGAAATGCAGCGGCGTCAGGCGCATGCCAAGCTCAACAACGCCATTGCCCGTATTCTCCAGCCGCAGTCGGCGCGCGCGCTTTCGATCGCCTTCTACCCAACATGGGGCGACAATACTTTCGCCTCGCTGAAACGCGCCCTGCCCTCGCTCGACTGGGTGGTGCCGACCTGGCTGACGCTTGACGGCGACGCGCCGACACTCAAGGAAAGCTATGACGAGCATCTGGCGAAATATATCCGCGGGCAGAAACCCGGCGTCGCCATTCTACCCGTCCTGCAAAACCTCAATGCCGGATCATGGAACGGACCGGGTCTCGTTCACATGCTGCAATCGGAAGAGAAGCGCAAGACGCTGATCGCCAATGTCTCGACCTATCTTGAGGCGCACAAGCTGCAAGGGCTGGTGATCGACTTTGAAGACTTCCCGAAAAGCTCGCGCGGCGACCTTCGCGTTTTTCTGACGGAGTTGACGAAGGCTTTCACGCCGCATGGCTGGATCACGGTTCTGGCGACGCCCGTGGGCGACGACAGCTGGCCCTATGCCAGCATGGCCAAGGCCGTCGATTACACCATGCTGATGGTCTACGACGAACATTGGTCGTCCGGCCCCGAAGGCCCGATTGCCGGGCAATCGTGGTTTGAGAATATTCTCGACAAGCGCATGAGAGTGCTGAACCCGTCGCGCACCATCGTCGCTATCGGCAGCTATGGCTACGACTGGAACGGCGGCGATGTCGACGACATCACTTTTCAGGATGCTGTCATCGCGGCGCATGACTCCGAGGCAAAGGTCATTTTCGACCCGGACACCAACAATCCGCATTTCTCCTATATGGAGGATGACAACGTCAAACATGACATCTGGTTTCTCGATGGTGTGACGGCGTTCAACGAGATCCATGCTGCCGACCCTTACAAACCAGCGGGCTATGCGGTCTGGAAGCTCGGCGGCGAGGACCCTACCATCTGGAGCCTGATGGGACGGCCTTATGAATCGCCCGCACCCGCTGCGCTTAAGAACATCCCGATCATCGACGACATCGACTTCGAGGGCCGCGGCGAATTCCTCTCCGTCGCCGCAGAACCAACGAGCGGCACGCGCACTTTCGAAGTCGAGCCGCAAATTGGCGACATTACCGATGAGACCTATACGCGCCTGCCGACGACCTATGTGATCCATCAGTTCGGTGCGGCAAACAAGAAGCTCGCGCTGACTTTCGACGACGGGCCGGACCCCGAATGGACGCCGCAAATTCTCGACATCCTGAAAGAGAAACATGTGCCGGCGACCTTCTTCGACGTCGGCGACAACGCGGAATCAAATCCCGATCTCGTCGAGCGCGAAGTGGCGGAAGGTCATGAAGTCGGCAGCCACACTTTCACGCATCCGAACCTGTCGGTGACGCCTGCCGAAGCGGTGACGCTCGAACTTAACGCAACGCAGCGCCTGTTCGAAGCACTGACCGGGCGCTCGCTCCGACTTTTCCGTCCACCCTATCTTGGCGACTCGAACCCGACGGACGCCGACGAAATCGTGCCGATCAAGATTGCCCAGGATATGGGCTACATCGCCGTCGGGCTCAATGTCGATCCGCTCGACTGGGCACGACCGGGCACGCAACAGATCATTGACCGCACGATCCAGCAGGTGAACGAAGCGAATGAAAACATGCCGCGCAATGTCGTGCTGCTGCATGACGGCGGCGGTGACCGATCAGAGACCGTGGCGGCGCTACCCGGCATCATCGACCGGCTGCGCGCGGAGGGCTACACATTCGTCCCCGCCTCCGACCTCATCAAGCTGACGCGCAACGACGTTATGCCGAAACTGCCGCTCACTGTTTCGCTGCTGACAGACCGCGCCGTCTTCCTGACCATGAGCACGCTTGGTCACATGCTCTATTGGGCCTTCCTGCTCGCGATCTGGATCGGCATCGCGCGTCTCGTCTTCCTCGTCGTGCTGAGCCTTATTCGCCGCCGCAAGGAAATGAAGACCATCGAACCGCCGCTCGTGCCTGAGCGTTTCCGCGTGACGGTCATCGTGCCCGCCTACAATGAAGAGAACGTCATCGTCCCGACGATCGAGGGAATTCTCGCGAGCCAATACGAGAACCTCGAAGTCATTCTCGTCAACGACGGTTCGAAGGATGATACGCTGGGCGTCGCGCAAAGGCACTTCAAAGGCAACCGCCGCGTCCGCATCATCGACATTCCGAATGGCGGCAAGGCCAATGCGCTCAATACCGCCATCGGCCACGCGACGGGCGAAGTCGTGGTGGCGCTCGATGCCGACACGCAGTTCGAGCCCGATGCGATCTCGCGTCTCGTGCGCTGGTTCAACGACCCGGAAGTAGGCGCAGTTGCAGGCAATGCCAAGGTCGGCAACCGCGTCAACATGGTGACGCGCTGGCAGGCGCTTGAATATATCTCAGCGCAGAACCTCGAACGCCGCGCACTTGCCGCACTCGATACGCTCACTGTCGTCCCCGGCGCCATCGGCGCCTGGCGCCGCTCGGCGCTGGAAGAGCTCGGCGGCTTTGCTGGCGATA
>JAJXZC010000824.1 GCA_021780275.1 Pseudomonadota bacterium | reverse complement strand
TGGACGCGCGGGTCGAGCCTTGGCTTCGAGAGCCTGATGGTCATCGACCCGGCGCAGAGAACGGGTGTCGTCGTGCTGACGAACAGCCGGAGCGGTAGCGAGCTAGCGCAGCAGATAGTCCGCAACGTGCTCGGCCGCGATGGCGTGTGGGCGCTGCCCTGAGAGCAGCGCCCGACGCGACTGATTTCAGTCCTTCTTGGCCTGCTTCGCGGCTTCGATGGCGGCGAGAATGATCCTCTCGGCCTCTTCCGGCCCGTGCCAGCCCTGAATCTTCACCCACTTGCCTTCCTCGAGATCCTTGTAGTGCTCGAAGAAGTGGGCGATGCGGCGGATGAGAATTTCCGGAAGGTCGGTGTAGCTCCGCACGTTCTTGTAATACGGGTTGAGCTTCTCGACCGGCACGGCAAGGATCTTTTCGTCCTGGCCCGCTTCGTCCGTCATCATCAGCACGCCGATGGGGCGCACGCGCACGACGGCGCCGGGAACGACCGGGATGCGGCTCACGACGAGCACGTCGACCGGATCGCCGTCATCGGACAGCGTGTGCGGGATGAAGCCGTAATTCGCCGGATACTGCATCGCCGTATGGATGAAGCGATCGACGAAGAGCGTGCCCGACTCCTTGTCCATCTCATACTTCACCGGATGGCCGCCATGCGGCACCTCGACGATGACGTTGACGTCGTGGGGCGGGTTCTTGCCGATGGGGATGGCTTCGATACGCATTAACCTTTGATCCGTTTGTTGCGCGCGGCGAGAAGACGAAGCCGGAGCGCGTTCAGTTTGATGAAGCCGGTGGCATCCTTCTGGTCGTAGGCGCCGGCGTCTTCCTCGAAGGTCACATGGGCCATCGAGTAGAGCGAATAGGGGGACGTGCGGCCGACGACCGAGACGTTGCCCTTGTAGAGCTTGAGTCGAACGGTGCCCGTGACCATTTCCTGGCTCTTGTCGATCAGGGCCTGGAGCATTTCGCGCTCCGGCGAGAACCAGAAGCCGTTATAGATCAACTCCGCATAGCGCGGCATCAGATCGTCCTTCAGGTGCATGGCGCCGCGGTCGAGCGTGATCGACTCGATGCCGCGATGGGCCGCAAGCAGGATCGTGCCGCCCGGCGTCTCATAGATGCCGCGCGACTTCATGCCGACGTAGCGGTTCTCGACGAGGTCGAGACGGCCGATGCCGTTCTTGCCGCCAAGCTCGTTGAGTTTGGTGAGCAGCGTGGCAGGCGAGAGACGCTCGCCGTCGATGGAGACGGCATCGCCCTTTTCGAAGCCGACTTCGATATAGGTCGGCTTGTCGGGCGCCTCTTCCGGGGAGACGGTGCGCTGATAGACGAAGTCGGGTGCTTCCTGCGAAGGATCTTCGAGCGCCTTGCCTTCCGACGAGGTGTGCAGCAGGTTCGCGTCGACCGAGAAGGGCGCCTCGCCGCGCTTGTCCTTGGCGATCGGAATCTGGTTCTTCTCGGCGAATTCGATGAGCTTGGTGCGCGACGTCAGATCCCATTCGCGCCAGGGCGTAATGATCTTGATGTCGGGGTTCAGGGCCGCGTAGCTGACCTCATAGCGGACCTGGTCGTTGCCCTTGCCGGTCGAGCCGTGGCTGACGGCATCGGCGCCGGTGAGCTTCGCGATCTCGATCTGGCGCTTGGCGATCAGCGGCCGCGCGATCGAGGTGCCGAGAAGATAGACGCCTTCATAAAGTGCGTTGGCGCGGAACATCGGGAACACGTAGTCGCGGACGAATTCCTCGCGCAGGTCGTCGATGAAGATCTCCTTGATGCCGAGCATTTCGGCCTTCTTGCGGGCCGGCTCAAGCTCTTCGCCCTGGCCGAGATCGGCCGTGAAGGTCACGACCTCGCAGCCATAGGTCGTCTGGAGCCATTTCAGGATGATCGAGGTATCGAGCCCGCCCGAATAGGCCAGCACCACCTTCTTCACGTCTTTCATCGCGCCGCTCATCTTCTCACCTTCAAGGGTCGATTTTGCGGCGCATCATAGGGAAATCCGGTCGGGCGGCAAGGGCTGCACGAGCAGTTGCGTGGTTCAATTGAAACACCCAATTTGTAAAAGAGCTTAATGATGGGAAATTCAGAGATGACCGTCGATTTCTGGTACGAATTCGCCAGCACTTATTCCTATCCGGCCGCGATGCGCGCCGAGGCGGCGGCGGAGAAGGCAGGCGTGCAATTGCGCTGGCGGCCCTTTCTGCTGGGGCCGATCTTCGGGGCGCAAGGCTGGAACGACAGTCCTTTCAATATCTATCCCGCCAAGGGCCGCTACATGTGGCGCGACATGGCACGCATCTGTGAGGCGCAGGGCCTCGCGCTGAAGGAGCCCGTCCGTTTCCCCCAGAATGGATTGAACGCGGCGCGGCTCGCGCTTCTGGGTGCAGAGGAGGGCTGGGCGCCCGGCTTTACCCGCGCGGTCTATCTCGCCAATTTCGCCGGGCAGAAGGATATTTCGGAGGAGGCGACCCTCGCCGAAATCCTGACGGGCCTTGGTCTCGATGCGGAGGCGGCGATGGCGCGATCCCGGACGCCGGAAATCAAGGCGCGGCTCAAGGCCCAGACCGAGGAGGCAATCGCCAGGGGCGTCTTTGGCTCGCCTTCATTCACGGTCGGCGATGAGCTTTTCTGGGGCAACGACCGGCTCGACGAGGCGCTCGCCTGGGCAAAGGCGCATCGCTAGGGGTGGGAACCAATCGGCGGGTTCCGACAGTGCCATTTCGGACACACCTTGCGAAGCCACTCCGCAATGCCGATCTCCCATCCGCATGTTCGCGAGGAAGGGAGCCTTCGATGAGCACGATCATTTTTCATTCGCAGCCGATGAGCGTCTATCTCTGGACGGCAAGCCTGATCGCCGCCGAGAAACATGTTCCATGGTCGGTTCATGCGATCGAGCCCGGTTCGGCGGAACACAGACGATTCAATCCCTTCGCCAAATCGCCGGTGCTGGAGCATGGGGCAATCCTTCTCTACGAAACGCTGGCGATCGCGCATTACATCGACCGCACCTTCGATGGGCCGGAGCTTCAGCCGGAAAGCGCGCTCGATCAGGCGGAAATGCTGCGTTGGGTAAGCCTCGTCAACGCCTACATGTTCCCGACGATGACCAATGGTCTCGCGAAGGAGCGGCTGCTCGTCCCGGCGCAGGGTGGAAAGCCGGATGAGGCGTTGATCGCGAAGTCGGTCGAGGATTTGCGTCATCAGCTCGCCGTCATCGACCGGGAACTTGCCTCGCATCCTTTTCTTGCGGGCGAGGAAATCAGCATCGCCGATTGTTTCCTCTTTCCGCATCTCCATCTCGCCAGCCTTACGCCCGAAGGCGCCGAGGCGCTGGCGCATGC
>JAJXZC010000188.1 GCA_021780275.1 Pseudomonadota bacterium | reverse complement strand
GCCACATGCACATCCGCTTCACTAATGTGCGTGTCCCGAAGGAAAACATCCTGCTCGGCGAAGGCCGTGGTTTCGAAATCTCGCAGGTGCGCCTTGGACCGGGCCGCATCCATCATTGCATGCGCTCCATTGGCAAGGCTGAAAAGGCGCTTGAACTGATGGTCAAGCGCTCGGCCACGCGTGAAGCCTTCGGCAAGCCGATTGCGAAGCTCGGCGGCAATCTCGAAATCATTTCGCGCGCTCGCATCGAGATCAACGCCATGCGTCTCTCCGTTCTGCAGGCGGCAAAGGCCATGGACGTACTCGGCAACAAGGAAGCCCGCGTCTATGTGAGCGCGGTCAAGGCCATGGTGCCGGAACGCGTCTGCCTCATCATCGACCAGGCAATCCAGATGCACGGCGCGGCGGGTATCTCGCAATGGACCCCGCTTGCCGATCTCTACACCGACATGCGCCACCTGCGCTTTGCCGACGGTCCCGATGAAGTTCATCACATGGTGGTGGGCCGCGCCGAGGTCCAGAAGCACGGTCTCTGGTAAGTCTTTATCAGCTAATGCGAAATTGGCCGCCGCGCGGAGTTGAAGACTCCCTGCGGCGGTTTTTTATGCAGAAAGCGCCGCCTTCTTGATCTTCTTGGCGAGCGACCATTTGTGCACTTCCGTCGGACCGTCGTAGATGCGGAAGGCGCGGACTTCGCGGAAGAGCTGTTCGACAATCGTATCGCCGGTCACGCCCTGTGCGCCCATCACCTGAACGCAACGATCCGCCACGCGGAAAAGCGCTTCCGATACGGCGACTTTCGTCATCGAGCTTTCGATGTTGCCATCGCCGCCTGCGTCGAGCGCATTGGCGCACCAGTCGATCATCAGCTCTGCCTGTTTGAGGTCGATCTGGTTTTCGGCAAGCATGAAGCCGACGCCTTCGTGGTCGATGAGTAGTTTGCCAAAGGCCTGACGATGGCAGGCATAGTCGGTGGCGATCTCCTGCGCGCCGGTGGCGACGCCGTGCCAGCGCATGCAATGCGAGAGGCGCGCGGGCGCCAGTCTGATCTGCGCGAAGCGGAAACCCTGTCCCGGCTGGCCGAGCATCTGGTCGGCGGGCACGCGCAGGTTTTCGATGGTGACTTCCGAGTGACCGCCCGGCATCGAGCTGTCGATGGTATCGAGCACGCGGTCGATCCTGATCGCCGGGTTCGGCAGATCGACAAGGAACATGCAGGCGCCTTCTGCCGAATTCGCCATGACGATGCCGACCTTCGCGCCCTGCGCGCCGGTGATATAGGTCTTGCGTCCGTTGATGACCCAGTGATTGCCGTCGAGCTTTGCTTCCGTCTTCATCATCGATGGGTCGGAGCCCGCACCGCCTTCTGCGGCCGGTTCCGTCATGAAGAAGGCGGAACGCGCTTCGCCGCTGACGAGCTGCTTGAGGAACCGTTCTTTCTGTTCGGGGCTTCCCGCCTTGCCGATGAGAAACATATTGCCTTCGTCCGGCGCCATCGTGTTGCAGGCGATAGGGCCGAGCGGCGACAGACCTGACTTCTTTAGAATGTAGGCCGTATCGAGCTGATTGAAATGTCCGCCGTCCTGCCGGATATGCGGTGTCATCACGCCTGCTTCCCTCGCCTTGGCGCGCATCTCGACGACGAGATCTTCCGATGGTCCATGCGCGCCTGCGCGCGGATCGCGCTCATAGGGAACGATGATGTTGCGGACGAAAGTCTCAACGCAGTCGCCCACGGCACGCGCGGTATCGGAAACAGTCTGTGTCATATCAGCTAGCCTTCAGGTCTGGATTTCGGCCTTTCATAGCACCTCGATCCGGCCCTGTCGGCAGCCAATGAAGATCAATTATTGTGCCCGAGGATTCCCCTGCGGCAATCCATGTGGGCGGGAACGGAGACCTGCTTTTGCGATCTCTGTCAGATATTCCAGCGTCACACGAATGCGCGCCGACCGGCGTAGATCGGGATGCAGCGTCAGCCATATGTCGCGGCTCGCCTCCGGCGCGTCGCGTACGCATGTCATCCCACTCACTTCGGTTGCGATGACATGGGGAATGACTGCCATGCCCATGCCCGCGCGCGTGGCCGAAACGAGCGAAACGAGATCGTTGCTCACCATCGCGAAATGGCGGCTGCCCGCAAAGGTCCTGAGCCAGCGTTGCTGCGGCACGTCTGACAGTTCATCGTCATATCCGAGAAACGCCCAATCGCTTTCGCCGATCGTGTCGATGTAATTCTGCGATCCATAGAGACCGTATTCCAGCGCGCCAAGCTTGCGGGCGACGAGTGCATCACCCGCCGGTCGCGACAGCCGCATCGCGATGTCGGCCTCGCGCCGTGACAGATTGGCGGTCCCCGTTTCCCCGACGAGGTCGAGAAGGAGGGCAGGGTGCGCCTCGCGCAGTTTGCCGAGCCGTGGCGCAAGCCAGAGACTTGCGAGCGCGGGCGGAGCGCTGATCTTCACCTGTCCTGAAATGTCGGAGCGCTCTCCGGCGGCGAGTCGCGTCAAGCCGAAGATGGCTTCCTCGACACCTGTCGCCCGGTTTGCCAGCTGTTGTCCTTCGCGTGTCAGCACATATCCTCGCGGCATCCGGTCGAAGAGCTTGAGCCCCAGCGCCTCTTCCAGCGCGGCAATGCGGCGGGCGACCGTTGAGTGGTCCGTCTTCAACTGCCGAGCAGTCTCCGACAGGCTGCCCCTGCGGGCGAGTTCGATGAAAAACTTGAGGTCATCCCAGTTGAGCATCGCCCGGGTCCAATAGCTGGTGTTCGGCCCCTCATCTCGCGAAGGGGAGCTCTGAGCATATATGCACAGATTATTGGTATTTTTGTGGAATTTCAAACAATCGGATGTGGCCCTAGATAGTCCTCGACCAACTTGAAGGAGAACATGATGACCAGAGTCGTGATGATGAAGGCCACAGGCGGGGCAGAGGTGCTGGTCGCCGCGGAGATCGAGCTTTCGCCGCCGGGCGCAGGCGAGGTGCGTATCCGCCACTCGGCGATCGGCGTCAATTTCGTCGATATCTATCACCGCACCGGCCTTTACCCCATGCCGGCAGACTGCGCCGTGCCGGGTGTCGAAGGGGCGGGCCGGGTGGAAGCAGTCGGCGCGGACGTCGATGGGGTAGTCGCGGACGTCCATCCTCGGTGGCCTCCCTGGTCTCCTGCTCAGAAGAGAGTACGCAGCCGCGCCGCCATCTCCTCCGGCGCGGCGAACATGAGCTCACCGCCGAGTTGTTTCTGCAAAAAGTAGTCGTCGGTGCGGTAGTCCTGCTTGAAGGCGGTGCGGGCGATGACGCGCAGCACCGCCGGGAAGGCGGCGTCGCCCTCGAGCGGTCCGCCGTACAGG
>JAJXZC010000653.1:869-3350 GCA_021780275.1 Pseudomonadota bacterium | reverse complement strand
GGGTGAGACGAGCGTGAAAGGCATGTTGGAAGCGGTCGGTCCGCGCCAGGGCTTGCCTGTTTCGGGGTCTGCCATTCTCTCGCCGCGCCCGAAGGCGCTCGTAATAACCATTGTGCCACCGCGTTTTTCGACCTGTGCGGCGATCTTGCCGAGATATTTGTCGATGGCTTCGGCGGCCTCGATGGTGGCGCGCATATTGCCGGTACGTCCGAGCAGCGCGACATTGGTGAAGTTTACCATCAGGAAATCGCGGTCGCCCTTCTTGATGGCGTTCATGGCCTCGATGGTGAGGTCGGCGGCGGAAAGCTCGGGCTTTCGTTCCATTTTGACGAGTGGCGGTGTCTCGGCCAGCGCCAGTGTTTCGCCGCGATAGAGACGCGTGGCGCCTGCGCGCCAGAAATTGGAAAGGTTTTTTTCTGCAACCGTTTCGGTCAGCAGGAATTGCGTGAGGCCCGCCTGCGAGAGCGTCTCGGCAAATGTTGTCGGCGGCGTCAGCGCGGGAAAGAGCGGTTCGATTTCTTCGAGGCCTTCGCCGTCGAGCGCGACGAGCGAATGGGCGGCGGAAAGAAGGCCGCCCGTTTCGCTGGCGATGAGCGCCTGCACGAGGGAGGCGCCGAGATCGGGACGCAGGTTGACGAGAAGGACGGCGTCGTCGCGTCGAAGCCCGCGATAGTTCTGGGCGATGGCGGGGATGACGCTGTCGTCGTCGAGTTTCCGGCCATAGCATTGGTCGACATGGACGGAGAGATATTCCGTACGCATCGTATCTGCATCGACGATCGCTTTCAGGACTGACTTGAGGCTGGCGGCGTCGGCCGTTTCGTCGAAGGCGAGGCCGCGTCCGGCGACGCTGACGAGCTGCGCGTTTTCTGCGCCTGCGATGTCGTCGAGAAATTCGGTGATATAGCTGACACCGCTTTGTGGAGCTACATCGATGCCATCGGTAATGCCGTGGATGAAGACCTTGACGCCTTCATGGCTCAGGAGCGCGGCGAGAACGGCCAGGTGGTTCTGGTGTCCGGCCATGCCGCCGGGCGAAATGAGACCGATGAGATGGATCGCGCCGCCGAGCGGTCGCACGCGCTGAACCATCTTGTGAAGGACCGGATTGGCGGCGAGGCCGTGAGGCCCTTCATCCTGAATAGCGCGATTGATGCGCTGAATATCCTGCTCGATGGGACGGCCTGCGCCCATGGTCATATAGCCGGCCTGCTGGTTGCCGGGGCGCCCTGCTGGCATGCCGACATCGGGACCGGCGGCGGTGAGGACGGTGTGGGGATAGGTGCCTGCGAGACGGTCGTAGACGGGCGTGCGCGCATGGGCGAGAGCATTTGCTTCCCGCTCCGCGCTGATGCCCCACCCGTCCAGCGAGACGAGGACAAGGGGGCGGACGCCGATTTTACCGTTCATTTCTTTGAGACAGTCCCAGCTTCATGTGTCTCGTGCGAACCACCAAAACACTCGTCTTTGAAAATTAATCGAAGGCGTGAATCGTGTCCATGTTTGGGACCGTTCATGCAGGCCATTTCACGATACAAATGTTGAATAAATCCTGCTGCAACGGAGATTTTGCGGAGAATTTTTCCTCATTCATGGGTGAAAGGACGCTTACACCCGGTGGTAGGGGTGGCCGCTCAAAATACTGACAGCGCGGTAAATCTGTTCCGTGAGCATGACGCGCACGAGCATATGCGGCCAGGTCATGGGGCTGAAGGCGAGAAGATGATCGGCGCGTTCACGTAATGATGGGTCGAGCCCGTCGGCACCGCCGATGATAAAGGCAAGATCGGACACACCGCTGTCGCGCCATTGTCCGAGACGTGCGGCGAAAGCCTCGCTGCCTTCCATGCGGCCGCGCTCGTCGAGCGCCACGACACGGACGCCTGCGGGAATGGCATTTTCGAGAAGCGCGGCTTCGGCGGCTTTCAGTTTTGCGCCTTCTAGGCGGCGTTTTTCCTCGACCTCGATGATCGAGAGGCCGGTGATGCCGAGGCTGCGACCGGCGGCCTCGGTGCGTTTTACATAGTCGTCGATGAGGGTCTTTTCAGGCCCTGTCCGCAGTCGCCCCACGGCGCAGATTTCGATGCGCATGGGGCAGACTTTCAGAGAACGGCTTGATCTTCGGGGATGTCGGCAGCCCACATTTTTTCGAGCCGATAGAACTCGCGGACTTCGGGGCGGAAGACATGGATGACGATGTCGCCAGCGTCGATCAGCACCCAGTCGCCCTGGTTCATGCCCTCGACGCGAGCATTGCCGTAGCCCTCTTCCTTGAGGCGGCGCATGAGATGATCCGATACGGCGCCGACGTGGCGGCCCGAGCGGCCCGAGGCGACGACCATATAGTCGGCCATGGGCGTCTTGTTGCTGAGGTCGATGGAGACGATGTCTTCGGCCTTGTCGTCCTCGAGGCTCTTGAGGATGGTCTTGAGCATCGCCTTGATGTGATTGCGGTCGGCCGCCTGTTTGGCGGCCTCGGCC
>JAJXZC010000653.1:0-859 GCA_021780275.1 Pseudomonadota bacterium | reverse complement strand
GCAGCCTTCGGGTCAGCCTTGGGTGTCGCCTTCTTCGCTGCGGGTTTCGCCTTTGGCTTTGTGGCGGTCCAGGGCTTGGCGGCAGCTTTCGGCTTTGCAGCTGCTTTTGATTTTGCTGCGGGCTTTTTCGCCGTGGTCGCTTTGGGCTTGGTTGCCTTTTTGGCCGGAGCCGCGGCTTTGCTCGCAGGTTTTTTCGCGGCGGGCTTTGCAGCGGATTTGGGGGAGGCTTTGGGCGCGGCCTTGGCTGCGGGTTTCTTCGCAACCTTGGCGGTTTTGGGTTCCGGGCTCAGGAATAGGCTCCTTCAAGAATGTCGGACACATCTTGTGTCCAGTTCGAATCAGAATAAAGCGCGTGGGCAGTAACATCAATGCGCGTGCTGGCTGACGCTTTTATGACGCGGGATGTGTGCCATTCCGGGCCCTGATGGCTGTGGCCGATGCGCTGTGCTCGCGTCCCTGCAGAAAAACAAGTGCGGGCGCGGTGAGCGAGGGCAGCAGCGGCGCGTCGCTTGCCTCGATGGTGACGGGGCGCAGCAACTCGGCGGCGGGAGAAAGCCGTGCTTTCAGCGTGTAGCCGGGGCGTGGGTAGACGGCGATGGGAAGCGAGGTGGCGATGTCGCGCCATTTCGCCCAATGTGGCAGTTGCAGCATGTTGTCGGCGCCCATGAGCCAGACGAAGCGGACGCCGGGATAGCGCTTCTTGAGCGCGGTTATGGTGTCGATGGTGTAGCGCGTGTTGAGCCGCGTTTCGATGTCGGTGACGGTGATGCGGTTTTCGTCGGCGGCGATGGCGCGTGCACTTTCGAGCCGCTTTTCGAGCGGGGCCATGTCGCGGGCGCTTTTCAAAGGGTTCTGCGGC
>JAJXZC010000620.1 GCA_021780275.1 Pseudomonadota bacterium | reverse complement strand
GAAGATGGAGCGCATCGGCGCGCGCGCCCTGCACGACAGCTTCTATCTGCTGCTGATCGCCATGCCGCTCACCGGCTGGGCGATGTCGTCGGCCTTCGGCGTCCCCGTGCACGTCTTCGGCCTCTTCACGTTGCCGGACTTCGTCGTCAAGAGCAAGGCGGGCGCGCATCTTTACCGCGAACTGCACGGCTACATCAGCGACGTGCTGATCGCCGTCGTCTCTGCCCACGCCGGCGCGGCGCTGATGCACCACTTCTTCAAGAAGGACACGGTGCTGAAACGCATGCTGCCCTTGCTGCTTGCGGCGCTTTTGCTCGGCGCGGCGCCCGCGGCGAAGGCCGCGACAACCAATATTCCGGCGAAGGCCGCGACAACCAATATTCCGGCGAAGGCCGCGATAGTAAATGTTCCAGCGCAAACGAACATCGCAACGGCCGCAAAACCCGCACGCGCCTGGGTGATGCTGCATCAGAAAAGCACCATCACCTTCAAGCCGACGCAGCTCGGCAAGGCCTTCACCGGGCATTTCGGCGTTTTCGCGGCGAGCATTTTTTTTTCACCTGACAACCTCGCGGGGAGCAGCGTCTATGTAGACGTGCACATGACGACGGCCTCGACCGGCGCGTCGGACCGCGACCAGAACCTGATGAGCGCGGAATGGTTCGACGTCGCGCGCTTTCCGGACGCGATCTTCAAATCGACCGCTTTCCACAAGGTCGGCGCAAACGCCTACACCGCCGACGGCATCCTGACCATCAAGGGCGTGTCGCTGCCCGTGCAGCTGCCGTTCACCGTGATATTCTCCAGGAATCCGGACGGCGGCGAAATTGCCACCGCCGACGGCAGCCTCACGCTCGACCGCTCCAAATTCAACATCGGCACGGGGCAATGGAAGGCGACGGATATTATTGCAAGTCAGGTGCCGGTTTTCTTTCATATCGTCGCGCTCGGCGCAAAACAGCATACGTAAAACAAAATCCGCGCGCGCGGCTGTTCATGCCACTGATTTAACTATATAACTTTGGCCGCGAGTGCGCTAAAGTCAGGTTATGAGAACGCTCTACCACCTCTGGCTCCATCCTTTTTCACGCAAAGTGCGCCTCGCGCTCGCGGAGAAGAAGCTCGATTTCGAGCTGAAAATCGAAAAGACATGGGAACGCCGCACCGAGTTCCTCGCCATCAATCCGGCGGGCGACGTGCCGGTGCTGGTCGAGCCGGACGGCACCACGCTCACCGACAGTCAGGTGATCTCGGAATATCTCAATGAGGTTTACAACACCGTCGATCTCATCGGCCACAATCCGCTCCAGCGCGCCGAAACGCGCCGCCTCGTCGCCTGGTTCGACCAGAAGTTCAACGCCGAGGTGACGGAAAACCTCGTCGGCGAAAAAATGATGAAGCGGTTCCTGAAACAGGGCGAGCCTTCGGGCGCGAGCATCCGCGCGGGCCACGCCAACATCCATTACCATCTCGATTACATCGGCTTTCTGACCGAGCGCCGCCGCTGGCTCGCAGGCGAAAACATCTCGCTCGCCGATCTCGCCGCCGCCGCGCACCTTTCGACCATCGACTACATCGGCGACGTGCCGTGGGAAGAACACGCCGCCGCCAAGGACTGGTACGTGCGCATCAAGTCACGCCCCGGCTTCAAGCCCCTGCTGGAGGACATGATCCCCGGATTCTCCCCGCCCAGCCATTATCAGAACCTCGATTTCTAGGCTCAGGACCCGTTAAATTCATTGCAAGGGGACAAACCCGTTGACGCCCGCACCGCATACAGCCGCCGCCACAGAGAAAGGAAAGCTCTTCTGCTTCGGCTTCGGCTATACGGCGGCGTTCCTCGCCGAAAGGCTGATGGCGCGGGGCTGGCAGGTCGGCGGCACCACGACATCCCCGAAAAAACGCGATTATCTGCGAAAAAACGGCATCGCCGCAACGCTCTTCGACCAGACGCATCCCATCGCCGATCCCGTGAAGACTTTTTCCGGCGTGACGCACATGCTCTTCTCCGTGCCGCCGGACGGCGACGGAGACCCGGTCTTCAACACGCACGGCGCGGACATCGCAGCGCTCGAAAACCTCAGCTGGGCGGGATATCTTTCCACCACCGCCGTCTACGGCAATCAGGACGGCAAATGGGTCGATGAAACGACGCCGCCCGCGCCTTCCAGCCGCCGCGGCAGCTTGCGTTTGAAAGCCGAGGAACAATGGCAGTCGCTCTGCCTCAGCGAAGGCCTGCCCCTGCATATCTTTCGCATCGCCGGCATCTACGGGCCGGGCCGCAGCGCGCTCGACGTGGTGCGCGCCGGCTCCGCGCGCTGCATCGACAAGCCAGGCCACATGTTCAACCGCATCCATGTGGCGGATATCGCGCAAACGCTTGAAGCCTCGATCGGAAAACCGCGCCCCGGCGCTATCTACAACCTCGCCGACGACGAACCTGCGCCCAGCCACGCCGTCATCGGCCTCGCCTGCAACCTCATCGGCGCGGAGACGCCGCCGCTGGTTCCTTATGAAAGCGCCGAAATGCCGCCGATGGTGCGCAGCTTCTATAAAGACAACAAGCGCGTGCGCAACGACGCGCTCAAAAACGAGCTCGGCGTCACCTTGATCTATCCGGATTATCACAGCGGCCTTGCCGCCTGCCTTGCGGCGGAACAACAAGGGTCGCGCCCGTTCTTTTTTCCGGATATCGAGGAAGAGCCTGCAATACATAACTGATTCTGCGCGCCAAGAATCGAGTCTTTTCCTCATTTTATGTGTCTCATTTGTCGGACATGGAGATGGTTTAGGGGTTTTAATTTCATAATCGAATAATTTTATTGTTATTATTCGTAATACTGTTTTTTTATGCCTTAGAAAAATAATTATATTTTTAAAAAACAATAATCCATATAATTTTTCTTGATGTGGTGATTCAAATGTTTAACACTACGTAAACAACAAAGCCATAACTATAGATCCACAAAAGAGATCCCACCCAGGAGTACATAGAATGACGACAGATCCCGCCAACACCGAAAACTTCAACGGCTTCATCTACCTGACGGACGCCAAAAGCACCCGCCAGTACGCGCTGGAATTCAAGGATGGGGAACCGCAACGGCCGTTGCACGCCTATAATGGCGAACCGCTCGCGGCGGGGCAGAAAATCTACGCGTTCGACGACAAGCAAATGATGACCGTCAGCGGCACCCGCGCGGCAGTCACCGTCACTGTCTACAAGATCGCCATGACCAACGCGGGCGACTATGAAGGCGAGACGATTGACGTCACCTACAGGGCCGTACCTTCGGCCGGCGGACGCATCGCCTTCGAACTGACCCCCGAATCGAAAAAACTCATCGCGCAGGAAAAC
>JAJXZC010000473.1 GCA_021780275.1 Pseudomonadota bacterium | reverse complement strand
CGTGGGTCGAGGGTCATGGCCCAGCGCACGAGTCTGAGTCCGCTCTCGATGCGACCGCGCCGCAGATAGTTGATGCCGGAGTCGAAGGCTTGGTCTGCGAGCGAGCGCTTGACCTGAAGCTGCAAGCGAGCCGAATCCTGCCTGCGATCGCAACAGGCATCGAAGAAACTGTCGAACGCAGCCTTCCGCTGCGTGTATTCCGCCAGCATCTCCGCAAGATAAGCGTTCGACATGGCCGTGGCGTGCTTCCGGTAGATGGCCTGCACCGCGTCGATCCTGGCGACTTCCGCATGAGCGCCGAACCGCAGCCACATCTCCAGGTCGCCGCTGTGGGGAAGCGAGGGCCGATAACCTCCGACAGCCTTCTGGACGGTTGTGCGCGCGATCGCCGTAGCGGTAGCCACGAAATCGGATGCGGTCCGACACATGTCCGCCACCAGATCTTGCTTGACCCAGCGCAGTTCGGGGACGGGATTGATAATGGGCCGCGGGGCGTCCCGAAGCCATACAGGGCATTCGCCGTAGGTCAACCCGATTTCGGGATGCGAATCCATGATGCGTGCGGCGCGCTCGAACGCTCCAGGCGCGAGCAAGTCATCCGCGGAAAGCAGCAGAAAGTAATCGCCGGCCGCCCACTCGATTCCCTCGTTGTAGGTTGCGATATGGCCCTTGTTGCGCGTATGCGCGATAACCTGAACGCGCGAATCGCTGTTCGCCAGACCGCGTGCCACTTCAACGGAGGAATCCTTGGATGCGTCATCAATAATCAGGACACGAACATCTCCAATCGATTGATCGAGCACGCTTCGCACGCAGTCCGTCAGATATCGGCCGTAATTGTAGCAGGGAACAACGACGTCAAACTTGGCCATCGCTGCGCTCCCTCCCTTCGCGGCTACGCCCGATAAGACCGACTTGCGGCCGACGCATATCTCTTCGAGTCGGGCAAGGATCAACCACGGCTTAGCTCTGATGTCAGAACATCGGCCACCCGTTCCTGGTCGTCGGCGCTCATTTGCACGTAGAGAGGAAGCATGATGGCGTGGTCTTGAGCGCGCTCGGATTGCCGCAGATCGACGCGCCGCCCTTCATCCGCGTAGGGCGCTTCGCGATGTGCGCACATGACGCCTCGCCGCGTCGCTATGCCGCGCTCGAGCAGCCTCTGCATCAGATCGCGTTGATCGGTCCGATCCGGGAGCCGCACGCAATAGCTTTGCCAGTTGGAGCGCGCCCAATCAGGTTCGAAAGGCAATCGCAAGCCCTCGACGCCTCGGAGCAGCTCCCCATAGCGCGCTGCGAGGGCGCGGCGGCGGGCCACTAGCGTCGGTAACCTCTCCAATTGCTTTCGTCCTATGGACGCCTGGATGTCCGTCATCCGGTAGTTGTAACCGACGATGGAGTAGTTCTCGAAGATTACCTGCGGCGATCCGTGGCGGATCGTGTCGGACACGCTCATCCCATGCTGACGCAACAACTTGAATTTGTCGTTCAGTCGCGGATCGGCGGTGGTGAGCATGCCCCCTTCGCCCGTCGTTATCACCTTTCTAGGGTGAAACGAAAAACATGCGACGGCCCCCCGCGGGCGCCCGATTGGCTCCCAACCGGCGCCATTGTGAAACTGGCTTCCGGCGGCGCACGCGGCGTCCTCAATCAAGACGAGCCCGTGACGCTCCGCCAGCGCCGCTAGCGCCCTGAGATCGCAAGGCATACCCATTTGATGCACGACAAGAAGGGCGCGCGTGCGCGGAGTAATCGCCTCCTCGGCGCGCTTCGGATCGATGTTGTATCCACCAGTCTCGATATCGACGAATACGGGCGTCGCCCCGACATATCGGATAACGTTTGCGGTTGCGATGAATGAGTGACTGACGGTGATCACCTCGTCGCCGATTCCGACGCCCAGGGCGACCAAGGCGAGATGAAGCGCGGTGGTGCAGTTGGAGACGGCGCAGGCGAACGGCGCGCCGACGAACGCCGCGAACTCACGCTCGAATTCAGCTACCTGCGGACCCTGCGATACCCAGCCCGAAAGCACCGCGGCGCGAGCCGCTTCGGCCTCTTCCTCTCCCAGCATCGGCAAAGCGATCGGGATCATTGCGTCACCATCTCGGAAGCACGCTCGGCTGCGGGCGCAGGGCGCTCTGCTCTCCACCACCGCACGAGCTGAGAGAGCCCCTTCTCAAGCGTGGTCGTCGCACGGAATCCCAGCAGACGTTCTGCCTTGCCCGTCGAGGCGAGACGGCGGGGAACCGGGTTGATCGATCGCTCGGGACCAAGCTCTGGAACGATGTCGCGGCGTCCCATAACGTTGCCGAGCGCCTGGGCTAGTTGCAAGAGGCTCGTCTCGGTCCCGCTGGCGATATTGAACACTTCGTCCGTCGCCGTCGACTTGGCGCCCAGGATGTTGGCGCGCGCCACGTCGCGGACGTGGATAAAGTCCATCGTCTGGGAGCCGTCGCCAAAAATGACCGGCGGGAGGCCCGCCTCAAGACGCTCCATCCAGCGGATCAGAACCTCGGTGTACTTGCCATGTATGTCCATCCGCTCTCCGTAGACGTTGAAATAGCGGAAGGCGACGTAGTCAAGGCCGTACATATCGTTGAAAGATCTCAGCAACCCCTCGTTGAAGGCCTTGGCTGCTCCGTAGAGCGTGCGGTTCTGGTATGGGTTTTGCCGCTCCGTCGTCGGAAACTCCTCGGCAAGGCCGTAAACGGAAGCCGATGATGCGGCCACCACCTTCTCGACATTGTGCCGGACGCAGAGCTCAAGCAGGTCGAACGTCGCCTGCACCATCACGTCGATCGCCAAGCGCGGCTCGGCGGCGCAATGCGTGATGCGCAACGCCGCTTGATGAAACACGATGTCGGACATGCCGACCAGCGTGTTCATCAACGCGGCGTCTCGAATGTCGCCGTGCACGAGGTGCACGGGGCCGCGCGCCAGCGCGCGCTTGAGATTTTCCGGACGGCCCCTGATCATGTTGTCGAGCGCGACGATTTCGACGCAGCCCTCGTCGCACAATTGTTCGACGATGTGGGAGCCAATGAAACCCGCCCCGCCGGTGACGAGAACGCGCTTGCCCTTTAGATCAGCCACGGCACACTCTCCTGGTCAACTCACAACGCTGAATCTATCGAAGTCAAGCGGCCTCGACGAACGCGACCTTCCCGAGCTCCCCCACCACTTCCTGCGCCTGCGCCATTTCAAGTTCGGGATAGATGGGCAGCGACAGGAACTGGGCCGCAAGGGCCTCGGTCACTGGTAGATCGCCGAGCTTGACGCGGGGGTCGGCATAAGCCGGCTGCAAGTGCACGGGAACTGGATAATGAGCCCCGACGCCGACGCCCGCAGCCTGGAG
>JAJXZC010000480.1 GCA_021780275.1 Pseudomonadota bacterium | reverse complement strand
TGGCGAGCAGATGGGCGACCATTGGCTGCTCGGCATGGTCGGACGTGAAGATGACGAGCGTTCTGTCCCAGAGCCCACGTTCCTTGAGGAAGCGCACGAGTCGGCCGATTTCGGCGTCGACCTCGCTCATCAGCCCGTAATAGACGGCCTTCATCCGGCGAAGCTTCTTCTCGTTAGCGGGCGCACGGAAGAGGCGGCGCGAAAGCTGATGCGCCAGCCATGGGTGCTGGCGTCCTTCCTCCTCGGGCGTTTCCGTGCGCGTGAAGCCCGGCGCCAGCATCGGATCGTAGAGAGCGTTGTAGGGCTCCGGCGCGACGAAGGGCGGGTGGGGCCTGAGGAGCGAGAGATGCGCGACGAAGGGATCGCGCTGCGCGGCGACATAGTCGATGAGCCGGTTGACGAGGAATGCCGTATCATCCTCCGTCTGCGGATAGATGAGCGGTTTTGGATGCTCCGCGCCATCCTCATAGTCCGGCCCTTCCGCGCGCTGGCCATAGGCGAAGCGGATGTCGTTGGGCACCTCGAAACCGTTCGCCTTGAGATAGTCGGTCCAGGGCGTCGGCCATGTTCCCATCATGCAGACGGGGCGGATGCCCAGCAGCGGCCCCTCATAGGTGTGGAGCCACGGGCTCTCGGGATCCTCTTCGCGCGGGTCCTGGCTCGTGTCGGTGTAGCCAAAGAGCACGGGGTCGTATCCCGCCTTCTTCACTTCCTTCGCCCAGTTGGTGTGGCGCGCGTCAAGCGGCGTTCCGTTGGTGCCGGAGCGGTGATTCTGGAGATACATGCCCGTGTGGAGCGAGGCGCGCGACGGCCCGCAGGGGACGGCATTTGCATAGTGCCGGCGGAACAGGACGCCTTCCCCGGCGAGTGCGTCGAGATTTGGCGTCCTCACCATGGGGTGGTCCAGCGCGGAAAGGCATTCGCCGCGCCACTGGTCGGCGGTGATGAAGATGACGTTGAGGGGCTCGGCCATGGCATTTCTCCCGGGGTTGCTCTCCCGGCATATCCGGCGATTTGGGGTATGGATGAAACTATGCGCGGCTTGTGACGGAGCCGCAACGCCGGGCTGCTGAGTTCGGTCGGCGGCGCCGGAAATCATGGCCGGGGAAGGAGCGTCAAATCGCATCTTTACCCGGGGGGGCCGCCCGTGTTACCTCCCCCATGCCCGAAAGTCCGTAGTGCCACTCCATAATTGTGGCGGAGAGAGACGCTTGACGCGCCGGGCGATTGACGGCACATCGAACCCGGTCGGGCTGACCGGCCCTGTTCACAATCCAGTCGAGACGGCGATGGCGAAGATCACCTTTAAAGAAGCGAACGGCACGGAACGCACGGTCGAGGCCGAAAACGGCATGACTGTCATGGAAGCTGCCATCAAGAACATGATCCCCGGCATCGATGCCGATTGCGGCGGCGCCTGCGCCTGCGCGACCTGCCACGTCTACGTCGATCCGGCCTGGGCCGCCAAGACGGGCAAGCCGGAGAGCATGGAAGAAGACATGCTCGATTTCGCCTTCGACGTCCGCGAGAATTCGCGTCTGTCCTGCCAGATCAAGGTGACGGACGAACTCGACGGCCTCGTCGTCACGACGCCCGACAAGCAGTTCTGATTTCTCGGCAGTTCTGATTTTTCCCTGATGTCATCCCGGGCTTGTCCCGGGATCCAGGGCTATACATTCAGCGCGGGCCGCCCCTGGACCCCGGCATGAAGCCGGGGTGACGGTTCGGGACGGGAACGTGATTCACGCCCCCGCCGCGCGCTTCTTCGCGTCGAAGACCCCGTATTCATGCTCGATCGACTTTTCGATCAGAAGCCGCCAGACGGGCTCGGCGATGGCCCTCGACAGCCCATGCTGGTCGGCGGCTTCGAGCGCCTTCTGCACCACATCCTCGATCCGTGCCTCGTCGCGCACCGCGCCGCGCTCGCCCTTGATGTGGCCGGCCTGCTCGATATAGCCCTGACGTTCCGCAAGCAGCTTCGCGAGTTCCCGGTCGATCCGGTCGATCTCGCGCCGGACCTCCTGCATCGTGTGACACTTGACCATGTTGCTCTCCGGGGGCGGAGGCGCTTTGCTGCGGCGCCGCATTCGCGCACAAGATAGTCGCGGCGTCGGCAATGTCACCCTTCAATCCGCGTTCCGGCGAAGGAAATCCGCGGCAAAGGCGGGTGTGACCGATGTCGCACCTTTCGACGGAAAAATCCGCTTGGCGAAGCCGGGGACGCAACCTATATAAGCGGCGAGATTTGTGAAATCGAATAAATAACAGTTATTCGATGTTTTATGTTCCGGTGGCCGGAGCGCCGGAACCAGCAACAGGTGCAGAGATGGCGGAGACGATCACGACGGATGTTGTCATTGTGGGCGCGGGGCCGGTGGGGCTCTTCGCGGTGTTCGAACTCGGACTTCTCGACCTCAAGGTTCATCTGGTCGACATTCTCGACCGCGCGGGCGGCCAGTGCTCCGAGCTCTATCCCGAAAAGCCGATCTACGACATTCCTGGACTTCCGCTCGTCACCGGACAGGAGCTGACCGACCGGCTGATGGAGCAGGCAGCGCCCTTCCATCCGCAGTTCCATTTCAACGAAATGGTCGAGGCTGTCGAACGCCAGGCCGACGGTTCATGGCTCGTCAGGACTGATGGCGGCCTTGTCTTCAATGCCAAGGCCATCGTCATCGCGGCCGGCGGCGGCAGCTTCCAGCCCAAGCGTCCGCCCATTCCCGGCATCGAGGAATATGAAGGCAAGTCGGTCTTCTACGCCGTCAAGAAGATGGAGACTTTCCGCGGCAAGAACGTCCTGATCTCGGGAGGCGGCGATAGCGCGCTCGACTGGACGATCAACCTGCAACCCATCGCGAAATCGATGCAGCTCATCCACCGCCGCGATGGCTTCCGCGCCGCGCCGGCCTCGGTCAACGAGATGCACAGGCTCGTCGACGAGGGGAAGATGAAGTTCCATCTTGGCCAGGTGACGAAGCTGCACGGGAACAATGGCCAGCTCGAGGGCGTGACGATCAAGGGCAACGACAATGCCGAATTCGACGTCGAATGCGACACGCTTCTTCCCTTCTTCGGCCTCACGATGAAGCTCGGGCCGATCGCCAACTGGGGCCTCAATCTGCATGAGAACCTCGTGCCGGTGGATACCGAGAAATTCGCAACCAACGAGCCGGGCATCTATGCGATCGGCGACATCAACACCTATCCGGGCAAGCTGAAGCTGATCCTGTCAGGCTTCCACGAAGCGGCGCTGATGGCGCAGGCGGCGGCCCGCCACATCAATCCGGAAGCGAAGATCACCTTCCAGTACACGACTTCCTCGACGAGCCTTCAGAAGAAGCTCGGCGTCGCCTGACCG
>JAJXZC010000771.1 GCA_021780275.1 Pseudomonadota bacterium | reverse complement strand
CCATTTCCGATGCAGACAAGTCTAGAGCTTCCTGTCACTGGAAGGTCAAACACTGATGTGTCGGCGTCTCTCGCGGCGGAAAATGCCTGTTTCATAATCACCTCGCCTATATTAGTTGCAATAAAAACAATGACTTAGTTCACCTTCCATAAACGACATCCGGGTAACTATCAGGACCGGGCCCATTTTCTCCCAGCCCGGAAGGGCGGGTATAAGTATGTGCGCACGGGAAAGCAGGATGACTGGACAGTCGGCGAAGGTCAGCGGGACGTCGTGGGGCGCGCGGCGCGATGCCGTCCAGCGCGCGCCGCTTTCTTCGCCCGAGCTTTATCGCGGCATGTTTGAACACGCGATCTGGGGCATGTTCCAGTCGACGCCCGATGGCCACTATCTGGCGGCAAATCCCGCGCTCGCCCGCATCTATGGCTACGACACGCCCGCCGACATGCTCGCGGCCCTCACGGATATCGGCCGGCAGCTTTATGTCGATCCGGCACGGCGCGACCAATTCGTGCGGCTGATGCAGGAGACGGGCAAGGTCTCGGGCTTCGAGTCGCAGGTCTATCGCCGCGATGGCGAGATCATCTGGATTTCGGAGAGCTGCCGGGAGGTGCGCACGTCAGACGGCGCGCTTCACTATTACGAAGGCACCGTCGAGGACATCAGCACCCGCAAGGCGGCGGAGCGCGAATTGAAGGCGGCGATGGAAAGGGCCGAAGCGGCGAGCCTCGCCAAATCCTCCTTTCTCGCCAATATGAGCCATGAGCTCCGCACGCCGCTCAATGCGATCCTCGGCTTCGCCGAACTCATCCGCGATGAAATCATCGGACCGGTCGGCGAGCCGCGCTATGCCGATTATGCGGCCGACATCCATCGCAGCGGCAAGCATTTGCTCGACGTCATCAACGACATCCTCGACCTGACCAAGATCGAAGGCGGTCACATGACGCTCGACGAACAGGAGGTCGATGTCGGCAACGTGTTCGCCGCCTGCGCGCGCTTCGTCCAGGAAAGCGCGCGGCGGGGCGGCGTCGCCTTGTCGGTGGTCGCGCCTGCGGCGCCGGTGTCGCTGATCGGCGACCCGAAGCGCCTGACGCAGATCCTGATCAATCTGCTTTCGAACGCCATCAAGTTCACGCCCGAGGGCGAGCGTGTGGAAATCGCGGCCGATGAGTTGCCGGACGGTACCCTCGCGATCCGCGTCGCCGATACCGGAATCGGCATGACCGCTGAAGAAATTCTCCGCGCCCTTCAGCCGTTCCAGCAGGTCGACAATTCGCTGGCGCGTCGCTACGAGGGAACCGGGCTCGGCCTCACGCTATCCAAGATGCTTGTCGAACTCCATGGTGGCCGTCTCGTGCTCGAGAGCGAACCCGGTCGCGGCACCGTCGTGACCGTGCGGTTGCCCGCCGAGCGCGTGGTTCGTCCGGAACCTTCCTTCCTCTGACGCCTGCAATTGAGGCAGCGACGCTTTTCGAGGCATCCGCCCAATCGGCAACTGCCCAAAAGGAAGGCAACTCCGGCCGTGGTTGCGACGATGGAGGCTGAATCCGGCGGGTTTGCCGCTGGCATTGCTTTTGCTCCTGTCATCCAAGGGCGCGGTGCGGCGCCCGGGTAAGAACAGGAGTTGCGATGACCGAGGCCGTCTTCGACGAAATGGGCCTCAGTGATCAGGAGGTTCGCGGCGCCTACCGGACGCTGCGCGACTGGTTGAGCGAAACGCCGCCGGAGATACTTTCGCTCAGGCGCGAGGAAGCGGAAACGTTTTTCCGCCGCATCGGCATCACCTTCGCGGTCTATGGCGAAGGCGGCGATCCCGAGCGCATCATCCCGTTCGACATCATACCGCGGATTCTCGAGGCGGCGGAGTGGCGGCACATTTCCGCCGGCCTCATCCAGCGCGTGAAGGCGCTCAACGCCTTCATCGCGGACATCTATGGAAGGCAGGAGATCGTGCGCGCCGGCGTCATGCCGGCCGAGCACATCATCCTCAACGAAACCTACCGTCACCACATGCAGGGTGTGCAGGTTCCCGCCGGCGTCTACACGCATATCTCCGGCATCGACATGGTGCGGGTCGGTCCTGACGAGTTCTATGTCCTCGAAGACAATGTTCGCACGCCGTCCGGCGTCTCCTACATGCTCGAGAACCGCGAAATCACCATGCGGCTCTTTCCCGAGCTTCTGTCGCGCTACAACGTCGCGCCGGTCGATCACTATTGTGACGAGCTTCTGCGCACGCTCTCATCCGTTGCGCCGCGCAACTGCGGGCGCGATCCGACGGTCGTTCTTCTGACGCCGGGCATCTACAACAGCGCCTATTACGAGCATTCCTTCCTCGCCGACCAGATGGGTGTCGAACTGGTCGAAGGCCCCGATCTCTATGTGAAGGACGATATCGTCTTCATGCGGACGACAGAAGGCCCGCGGAGGGTCGATGTCATCTATCGCAGGGTCGATGATGATTTCCTGGACCCGCTCGCGTTCAGGGCGGATTCGGTGCTCGGCGTCGCCGGACTGATGAACGCCTACCGCGAGGGCAACGTCAATCTCGCCAATGCGGTGGGCGCGGGGATCGCGGACGACAAGGCCACCTACATCTATGTGCCTAAGATGATCGAGTTTTATCTCGGCGAGACCCCCATTCTCAACAATGTGCCGACCTATCGCTGCTCCGACCCTTCGGAACTTCTCCATGTGCTCGAACGGATCGACGAGCTTGTGGTCAAGGAAGTGCACGGCTCCGGCGGCTACGGAATGCTCGTGGGGCCGAAAGCGACGAGGGCGGAGCGCGAGGCTTTCGCCGCTCGCGTCAAGGCGGCGCCGGAGAAATATATCGCGCAGCCGACCCTCGCGCTTTCGACCTGTCCGACTTTTGTCGATCAGGGCATCGCGCCGCGTCACGTCGACCTCAGGCCCTTCGTGCTCGCGGGCAAGGAAATCCGCGTTGTGCCGGGCGGGCTCACCCGCGTCGCGCTGCGCGAAGGCTCGCTCGTCGTCAATTCGAGCCAGGGTGGCGGTACCAAGGATACATGGGTTCTGAAAGACTAGTTGTGGAGTGCGAAGGTCGCGATGCTGAGCCGGACAGCCGACAGTCTCTACTGGATCGCCCGCTACATGGAACGGGCGGAAAATCTTGCGCGCATTCTCCGCGTGACCGATCGCATCTCGCTGATGCCGACGGGCGCCGATACACAAGGCAATGAATGGCATTCGACCATCATCGTTTCCGATTGCGAGGAAGGTTTCTACCGAAAGTATAATGATGCCTCCGCCGAACAGGTGATCTCCTATCTCGCCTTCGATCCGGACAATCCCTCAAGCATCCGCAACTGCATCGAACGCGCGCGCGCCAATGCGC
>JAJXZC010000753.1 GCA_021780275.1 Pseudomonadota bacterium | reverse complement strand
CGCGGCGCTGACGGCCCCGGCCATATCGTCCTTGTCGCCGTCGTGATCGGGACCCGGACCTTCCATTTTTTCGGGCATCGGAGCGATATGCTGTGCGGTGCCCACGCTTCCTACGTTCATTTTTCTTACTCCTTTTGAAAAATGGTCCTTCAGGAAGCGCCCGGAAGATTAATTTGAGTGAAAACTTCCGATTACAATCACGACATGTTTCCCCTAATCCGGCGGGCTCCCGCGCTTTTTCGCCGCGTGGTTAAGCCAGCGTAAAAAACACGCGCTGAAGATTACAAGCCGCTCATCCGGCCTTCATGATCCCTCCACGGAGCGGACAGGATCAGGCCGCCGGCCATTGGCTGAGAATGGTATTGGCGTCGAAATAATCGTGCCAGACGGTGATCTGCCCGTCATGCACCTCGAAGACGCCGGTGACGGGAAGCTCGACCCATTTGTCGGCGAGGCGATGACGGTCGAGCCTTTCGAGCATGACGACCGGGCCGCTGGCAACCTCACGCAACACCTTGAACTCGTTTTCGATGGTGGGCGCGAAGAAGGGTTCGAGCACGGCGCGCACGCCATCGGGTCCTTCGACCTTGCCGAGCGGGCCATTGTCATAGTCGCATCGGGGCGCGATGAGCTTGAGCCCCTTGTCGTAGTCGAGCTTCTCCATGGCGACGAGAAATTCGCGGACGACGGCGGACGGATTTTTCGTGTTCTCAGTCATGATGTTTCCTCCTTTGGGGGTGGGGGGATGGGGTTCAGGCAGCGGGGGCGCGCAGCTCGCGCATGACGAGATAGGCAAGCGGCCCGAAGGAGCCGAGCGCCAGCGTCAGCACGACGAAGGGCCAGAAGGGGAGCCCGCGGGCGGGCGCATCCTTGGAGATGAAGAACAGGCAGATGAGGAGCGAGATCACCAGATCGGCAAAGACCTGGCCTGCGCCCCAGCTCTGAAAATGGGGCACGACGATGCCCGCGATGCCGCCGTTCATGAGCGCCATGACGGTGATGTAGCCAAGCACGAGAAGGGCGGCGAAGACTGCGATAAGACGTCCTGACATGGGAACCTCCGTTGTTGTCGCCCGCAGGATGAGCGGGGCCGCATCTCGCCGCAATTACCTTGGAGGTTATTGAAGCAAGTCAGCGGCGGGGAGATACTCGAGACCTCAATCGGGAGAGAGACATGCCGCAAACGACCCTTGCGAAACCCGAAGCTCAGGGCTTTCCGCATCTCTTGAAAAGCTGGCGGCAGAAACGCCGCCTGAGCCAGCTCGACCTGGCGCTCGACGCGGGCGTCTCGCAGCGGCATCTGAGCTATCTCGAACAGGGCCGCGCGAAACCGAGCCGGGCCATGATCCTGACCTTGAGCGAGACGCTGGACGTGCCCTTGCGCGAGCGCAACGACTGGCTGGCGGCGGCAGGCTTTGCGCCCGCCTTCAAGGCGCGACCGCTCAACGACCCGCAGATGGGTCAGGTGATGAGCGCCATCAACATGATGCTCAAAGCCCATGCACCCTTCCCCGCGCTCGCCGTCGACCGCGCCTGGAACATCCGCATGGCGAACGCACCCTTCGAGATGATGATGGCGATGTTCGGCGACGACCTCTGGGAAAAGCTCGGCGGGGGACCACGCAACCTGATGCGGCTCTTCTTCCATCCCGCGGGCATTCGGCCCCATGTCACCAACTGGGAGGCCATCGCACCGCTGCTCTGGCATCGCGCGACACGCGAAGCCGAAACGCTGGGCGGCGCGGAAATGAAAGCCGTGCTCGCCGACCTCGCGCAATATCAGGACGAGGAAACGCTCTGGGCAGGCGAGGAAGCCGCCCTCGTGCCTGTGCTGCCGCTGGAGATCGAGAAGGACGGGATCAAGGTCTCGCTCTTCACGATCATCGCCACCTTCGGCACGGCGCAGGACGTGACGGCGGATGAACTGCGGATCGAAACGCTCTTCCCCGCCGACGCCGCCAGCGAAGCGCTCTTCCGGAGCATGGCAAGCTGATACAGAGTGGACTATTTCGCCATGGGAACGGGAACGTCCCGCGTCTTGCGCCTGACGACATCGGGCCCCGGCGCGCCGCAACTGATGGAGCCCAGCGTATTGGCGCCATAGTCGAGAACCCCGCCCTGGCGCTCCGGCGCATGTTTGACGTTCATCGGCAGATAGATATAGCAGACGCGATTGTCGATCGGGTCGCGCCAGCGCTGGATGAGCGTGTCTTCGAATGGCCCCGCATATTGGGCCTGCAGTTCCATGTGAGGAAACTTTGGCTTCTGAGGCGGCTCCGCAGGCGTCACGGAGGCATCGCGCGCAGGCTCGACAGGAGCAGATCCCGCCGCAGCGGGCTCATGAAGCGAAATGGAAACGCTCGCGCCATTACCCAATTTGCCACCCAGAAAATAGCCGCCGAGCAGGAAGGCGCATAGAAGCGCGATCAGCATCCCGACGGAGATCGCGGCAATCTTCATGACATGCCTCGCGCGAACGGCAGGCGCAGATGATCAGACGCAAGGACGAGAGTTGTCACCAGGCATAGCGCACCCCGGCGCGCGCCCCCAATGTGCCCTTGTCGAGCCCCGTGCCGACGCCTGCATTGAAAGTCCAGCGCGCATCGGCCCGCACTGCCGCCCCGAGCGCCAGACCCTGCTGACCCTCGAAGGTGCCCCAGTTGCCCGTCATGGCGAACTTCTCTTCCGGCGCCAGCCAGCCGACACCGGCCATGGCCAGAGCCATGGCGACGCCTTCCTGCGTGCGGTCAATATCCGTATTCAGACTATTCTGCACGTTGCGCAGCTGGCTGACATTGACGGCATCGGTCAGATGCACACCGGCGGTCACATTGGTGATCCGCCGCGTCTGCGACGACGAACCGACCGAAACCGTATTGACCTCATCGGCAACGGAATTGGCGCCCAGCGCCACGCTGTTATCGGCACTCGCAACCGCGCTGCTGCCGAAGGCAATCGCTTCAACACCCGTCGCACTTGAATCGCTGCCGATGGCAATCGAATTGCGCGCCGCGGCAAAGGCGCCCGGACCGCTATTGTCATAGTCCGTACCGATGGCGATGGAATTCTCGCCGAAGGCATAGGCATTCTCGCCGAAGGCGCTGGATTCCTTGCCTTCCGCCGTGCTGCCCTGCCCGACCACGGTCGCACCTTCGGAAAGCGCAAAGGCGCTGTCGCCTACAGCGGTGGAATCGCCCTCGGCGGCCCAGCTGTTGCCGCCGATGGATGTCGAGCTGGCCTCATCGGCCTCCGCATAGGCGCCAATCGCCGTGGCGCCGAAATCATCGGCAAAGGCACTCGATCCGACAGCCGTCGAATAAAGCGACGTCGCCTCCGCCTCATGGCCCACGGCAACGGATTCCT
>JAJXZC010000474.1 GCA_021780275.1 Pseudomonadota bacterium | reverse complement strand
ACATGGGCGGAGGCATCGGTGATCTTCCAGTAGCGCGAACGAAGTTGCACGGTTTTCTCGCTGCGGTTCTCGATCACGACGTGATAGGCCCAGACGTAATAATCCTGCTCGGGTTCCGACTGGTCCTCGAGATAGGTCGGTTCGACTTCGATATGGATGGCGTTGGTCTGGGAGATGTACATCGTGCTGTCCTTGCGCGAATGCGTCGTCCTTCCTGGTAGAGCGAAGGCTGCCCTTCGATGAGTCAGATTAGAGACAATCCGCTAACCGTCTGTTAACGGCGTGTGCATGGGCGCCAGACTTCGTATGTGAGCGAAGTCACAGGCCCGCGAGCGCCGCTTCGAGGTCGTCGACGAGATCCCGCGGATCCTCAAGCCCGACCGACAGACGCAGCGTTCCATCCATGATGCCGATTTCGGCGCGCTGCTCCGGCGTGAGCCGCTGATGCGTCGTCGTCGCCGGATGGGTGACGAGGCTCTTTGCGTCACCGAGATTGTTGGAGATGAGGATGACACCCAGCGCATTGGCGAAACGGAAGGCCGCTTCCTTGCCGCCCTTGACGTCGAAGGCGACGATATTGCCGCCCATGGCCATCTGGCTCATGGCAAGATTGTGCTGGGGGTGGCTCGGCAGCGAGGGGTAGAGCACACGGCCGATTTTTGCATGGGACTCGAGAAAACGCGCCACGATCTCGGCATTGCGCGCATGTTCGCGCACACGCAGATCCAGCGTTTCGAGGCTCTTCAGCATGACCCAGGCATTGAAGGGGCTGAGTGCCGGACCGGTCTGGCGCAGGAAGTTCGAAAGATGGTCGTCGATCCATTGCTTCTTCGACAGCACGACGCCGCCGAGGCACCGTCCCTGTCCGTCGATATGCTTGGTCGCCGAATAGACGACGATGTCGGCGCCCAGTTCGAGCGGGCGCTGGAGGACCGGCGTCGCGAAGACATTGTCGACCATGAGCAGCGCACCGACCGAATGGGCGATCGCGGCGACGGCGCGGATGTCGATCACTTCGAGCGTCGGATTGGAAGGCGACTCGAGGAAAACGATTTTCGTGTTCGGACGGATCGCCTTCTTCCAGGCATCGAGATCGCGTCCATCGACCAGCGTCGATGAGATGCCATAGCGCGGCAGCAGCGTCTCGACGATGAAGCGGCAGGAGCCGAAAAGCGCCTGCGATGAGAGAACATGATCGCCGGCCTTGAGATAGCAGAGCATAGCCGCCGTAACGGCCGCCATGCCGCTTGCCGTCGCGCGCGCATCCTCCGCGCCTTCCAGAAGCGCCATGCGTTCCTCGAACATCCGCACGGTGGGATTGGCGAAGCGGCTGTAGACGAAGCCCGGCTCCTCGTTGGTAAAGCGCTTCTCGGCGGCTTCCATCGAGCTGTAGGTGTAGCCGGAGGTGAGGAAGATCGCTTCGCTCGTCTCGCCGAACTGGCTGCGAAGGGTGCCGCCATGAACGAGGGCGGTGCGGGGACGATATGTCTTGGTCATGATGGCTTGCCTGCCCGGATGCTGGTCCAACAACAAAAAACCCCGACCGGTAATGGATCGGGGTTGCTGAACCCGACCTCTTTAGCGGTTTGTTTAACGTGGCCGCAAGCCGGTCGGCTCAAATCACCACGAATTGGCGCGCATTTAAGGCGCAATGCCAGGTCGCGTCAAGCGCCGGGTCAGTCCGGAAAAGCGCGGACGTCGAAATCCTGAAGCTCGACGCGGCGGATATCGGTGCCGTCAAAGCGGGCGTCGGAGACATCGGAGCCCGAGAGGTCGCCATCCGAGAGATCGGCGTCGGTGAGGTCGCAGCGCCGCAGGTCGGCGAGCCGGAAGCTGTTCCCCATCAGCGAGCGACTTTCGAAGGAAACGCCGTAGAAATTGGACGAGTCGAAGGTCGAGTGATGCAGAAACGCACGGGTGCTGGTCTGGCGTGCGCCGATCGTCCGGCTGAACGTCGCTTTCTCGAAATCGGCGCCCAGCGCTTTCGAAGCCTCGATCGTGACGCAATGGAGGTTGGCACCCGAAAACGTGCAGGCGGAAAGCTCCGCACCCTCGATGAGGTCGCCTGCCTCGGTGGCCTGCTGAAATTCCATTTGAGAAAGGAGGCGAAAGGGAGGATCGGCATCCGGTTTGGCGGAAGGCATCGGGCGTCCCTTGCGCGGCGAAGAGTGCCCGACGAGATTAGCATCACGAGACCCCGGTACAAATAGTGAACAGGCGCCGATGGGGCGGGCCTCTCGGCACTTCCCGCCCGCGATGCGTGGACCTATAAGGGGCTTGTGAATTTCGCAGCCCGGAAGCGCAAGGCAGGATGACCAAAGCGGCGGACGATCTTTTCCCCCATCACGACGATGCGGAGCCACGCCGCGTGGGACCGGGTCAGGTGTATTCGACGGGCATCCTGCCCGCTCACGCCATTCAGTCCATGATCCGCGAGAAGGAAATCTGGGCGGCGCGCGAGATCGAGCGCGAGCAGATCCAGCCGGCGAGCCTCGACCTGCGGCTCGGCAATCAGGCATACCGGCTCCGCGCGAGCTTTCTTCCGGGACCCGACAAGGGCGTCATGGAGCGCGTCGAGGAGCTGACGCTCCACAAGATCGACCTCACCGACGGCGCCGTGCTCGAGACAGGCTGCGTCTATCTCGTGCCGCTCGTCGAAGCGCTGGCGCTTTCGGAGCGCACATCGGCGGCGGCGAACCCCAAGAGTTCGACCGGCCGGCTCGACGTCTTCACCCGCGTCATCACCGATTTCTCGACCGAGTTCGATCAGGTGGCCGCCGGCTACAAGGGGCACCTCTATCTCGAAATCTCGCCGCGCAGTTTTCCGATCCTCGTGCGTCCGGGCTCGCGCCTGTCGCAGATACGCTTCCGCCGGGGCACGGCGACGCATTCGGATGCCGAGCTGCGGCGGCTCCACGAGGAAATGCGGCTCGTCGACGGCGCGGCCGATATCGACGGCGGTCTCGCGCTCACCGTCAATCTGCGCCCGGAAAAGGAAGGGGCCCTTGTCGGCTTCCGCGCCAAGCGCCATTCGGGTGTGATCGATGTCGACCGGCGCGCCGAATATGAGGTGCTGGATTTCTGGGAGCCGCTGCATGTTCGCGCGAACAAGGGGCTCATTCTCGATCCGGACGAGTTCTACATCCTCGCCTCGCGCGAAGCCGTGCATGTGCCCGCGACGCATGCCGCCGAGATGGTTCCCTACAATCCGCTCGTCGGCGAATTCCGCGTCCATTACGCCGGCTTCTTCGATCCGGGCTTCGGCGCCCGGGAGGCAGGCGGGCTCGGTAGCCGCGCCGTGCTGGAGGTGCGCAGCCACGACGTGCCCTTCATTCTCGAGCATGGGCAGATCATCGGCCGCCTCGTC
>JAJXZC010000803.1 GCA_021780275.1 Pseudomonadota bacterium | reverse complement strand
CGACCGGCGATGCCGGGACCAGCAACTGGTTCCCCACCGCCAGCCCCAGCAGCAGCGCCGCCGCCATCGCGCCCCAGTGCGCGGGGGCAAAGCGCAAGCGCTGGCCATCGGCCTTGGCCGCGCGCCGCGCCGCCAGACTGTCGTCGATCTTGTCGTCAACCTTGAGCAGCGTGGTCAGCCGGTCGGGCAGCGCCTCGTCCAGCACCGGTGCATAATGCGCACTCAGCCGGGATCGCAACGCACGCTGACGGGCGAAACGATCGGTGAGCAGTCGATGGCCGATGCCGCTGCGGCCGATAATGTGTCGCCCGGCGAAGAGGCCCTGCTTCACAAGACCGGTGGCGCGGACGCCAATCCGCAGATCCGCAAGGTCGTGAACAATGAGATGCGTTCGCTGGTCGAACGCGACAAGAGCTTCACCGACGACATTCTGTTCTGGCGTGAAAAGACGCCGGCGGACGAAGTCATGGTCGATGCGCAGGGCGAGCGTCAGCGCTTGCAGCAGAATGCCGCCGAAGGCAAGCCTGTGACGGCGGGTGATACGCCCACTGTCGAGCCTGAAAAGAAGGGTTTCTTTTCCGGTCTCTGGTCTTCGATCTTCTGACGTCATCTGACCCTGTGAGATTTTCACAAGCCTTTCGAGCTGGTTCTCTGCGCCCCTTCGCACGGGTAGCAGTTGCCTGCGTCCTGCTCGGACTTGCAGGTTGCGCCGATTTCAAACGGCCCTTTGCCCGTGATCAGGCAAGCGCTATCACCCAGGTGGCGCAAGGACCCGGCGCGCCGGAAACTTTCACATTGTCCAACGGCATGGATGTGCTGGTGATCCCCGATCATCGCGCGCCCGTCGTGACCCATATGGTCTGGTACCGCGTCGGCGCCGCCGACGAGCAGCCCGGCAAGACGGGGCTCGCGCATTTCCTCGAGCATCTGATGTTCAAGGGCACGGACAAGATTGCGCCCGGTCAGTTCTCCAAGATCGTCGCCCGCAACGGCGGTCGGGACAACGCCTTCACCAACTATGATTTCACGGCCTATTTCCAGGCGATCGCCAAGGACCGGCTGCCGCTGGTCATGGAAATGGAAGCCGACCGCATGACGCATCTGAAACTCAGCGACAAGGAAGTGCTGCCCGAGCGCGACGTCGTGCTGGAAGAGCTGCGCATGCGGATCGAGAATTCGCCGGTCGCCGAATTCCAGTCGAAGATGAATGCCGCGCTCTTCGGCAAAAGCCCCTATGGGCGCGATGTCATCGGCTACAAGAAGGAAGTTGCGAAGCTGTCGACGCAGGACGCGCTGGATTTCTATCACCGCTATTACACGCCCAATAATGCGATCCTGATCGTGGCTGGCGACATCACGGCGGCGGAGCTGAAGCCGCTGGCTGAAAAATACTATGGCGTCATTCCCGACCGCGCGCCGACGCTGCATCGTACGCGCCCGGCAGTTCAATGGCCGCAGTCGCCCGAGCGCGTCACCATGCATGACCCGCGCGTCAACGAAGCGACATGGATGCGTTACTACCCCGCACCCTCGAGCGCCGAGATCGGCCCGCGCGCCAGCGCCGCGCTCGATGTGCTGGCTCAAATTCTGGGTGGCGGCACCACGAGCCGTCTCTATCAGTCGCTTGTCGTGCGCGACCAGAAGCTGACGTCGGTGCAGGCCTGGTATTCCGGCGACCAGATCGGTTCGGGCAGCTTCGGCATCTATGCGCTGCCGCGCGTCGGCGGCAATATTGCGGATGATGAAATGGCCATCGATGCGGCGCTCGAGGCATTCCTCAAGAGCGACATCACGGAAGATGAATTGAAGCGCGCCCGCGGCCAGCTTGCCGCCAGCGCGATCTATGCGCGCGATCGCCAGCAGACCATGGCCTATATCTATGGCAGCGGCATCATGACCGGCCTGACACCGAAAGAGATTTACGGCTGGCCCGACGCCATTCGCGCCGTGACGGCGGCTGACGTGCGCGCCGCTGCGCAGCACGTGCTCGATGCGCGCCATGCCGTGACCGGCGAACTTCTGCCGGAGGCGCGATCATGATGTTGAAACACACATTTGCGGCTGTTGCTTTCGCCTTCCTCGCGCTCGCTGCGCGTCCGGCCGAGGCGCTCAATATCGAGCGCGTGGTGAGCCCCGGCGGCATCGAGGCCTGGCTGGTGGAGGAATATGAAGTTCCGGTCATCACCATGAATGTGGCCTGGGCAGGCGGCGCGGCGACCGACCCGGCGAATAAGCTCGGTCTTGCCAATATGGTCTCGGGCCTGCTCGATGAAGGCGCGGGCAATATGGACTCCGAGGCCTATCAGCGGCGGCTCGAAGCCTCCAACGCTTCGCTCTCCTATTCCGAAGACGTGGATTATTTCAACGCCAGCCTGAAGACGCTGGCGGAAAACCGCGACGAGGCCTTTGCGCTGTTGCAGGTGGCGCTGGCAAAGCCGCGTTTCGACAAGCCAGCGGTCGAGCGCGTGCGCGCCCAGATCCAGTCGATCGTCGCGCGCAATATGACCGATCCCGACTGGATGGCGACGCAGGCCTGGTTCAAGGCGTTGGTCGGCAATCATCCTTATGCGCGGCCCTCCGACGGCACGCCGAAGACGGTGGCGGCGATTACGCCTGCCGATCTCCATGCCTATGCGAGAGATACTTTCGCGCGCGACAATATGAAGATCGGCGTCGTCGGTCCGATCACGCCCGCCGAACTCGGCAAGCTGCTCGACAAGACCTTCGGCGATCTGCCTGCGCATGCAAAGCTCAAGCATGTGCCGGAAGCTCATGTGAGCGACAAGGCGAAGACCGTCATTATCAAAGAGCCTTTCCCGCAGAGCGTCGTGCTTTTCGGCGGCGAGGGGCTGAAGCGGGCCGACCCTGATTTCGTGCCTGCTTATGTCATGAACTATATGCTGGGCGGCGGCGGCTTTTCCTCGCGGCTGACGAATGAAGTGCGAGAGAAGCGCGGGCTCGCCTATTCGATCGGCACCTATCTTTACCCGATGAAACATGCCGCGCTTTATCTGGGCCAGGTCGGCACCAAGAATGCGAGCGTCGGCACCTCGCTGTCGCTCATCCGCGCGGAATTCGCCCGCATGGCGGCTGGTGGCGTGACGGATAAGGAACTCGCCGACGCCAAGACCTATCTCACCGGTTCCTATCCGCTGCGCTTTGATTCCAACAGCAAGATCGCCGGGGAATTGGTGGCGATCCAGCAGGAGAACCTTGGCATCGACTATGTCAAGAATCGCAACGGCCTCATCAATGCCGTGACGAAGGCCGATATCGCCCGCACCGCCAAGCGGCTGCTGCACGCCAATTCGCTCGTCGTCGCCATCGTCGGCGAGCCGGATATGAGCGAAAAGCCCCTGCCGCCGGTACG
>JAJXZC010000445.1 GCA_021780275.1 Pseudomonadota bacterium | reverse complement strand
CGCTGGCGGCGCTTCCGGTTGTCCTCCACGATCTCGTATTTCTTGAGCTCGCGGAAGGCGCCGCCAAGCTCCTCCTTGGCGGTTTCGAGCTGGCGCTCGATGTCCTCGATCGAGTTGAGGATGTTCTGGCGGCGGCGGATGACGGATTTCGCGAACATCGGATAGGCGAAATGCGCCACGTCCGAAATGCCGGCCTTTTCCTGCTCGATCAGCACCTGGGCCTCGAGTTCGCGTTCGCGCACGCGGAACTCCTGAAGCATCAGTTCGAGTTCGGCGACCTGACGCCGCTTCTCGTCCACCTGGAAGCGGTGAAGGCGAATGAGCGAGTCACGATTGCGCATCAGTCAGCCCCCCTCGGCGCCGGCTTCTGGGCGAGAATATTTTCGAGCATCGCATAACCCGTCGCGAGATCCGTCGCTTCGGTCTTTCCCTGCCCAAGGAAAGCATCGAGTGCGGGCTGATAGAAGATCGCTTCATCGACGAGCGGATCGGAGCCGGGGCGATAGGCGCCGAGGCGGATCAGCTCCTCCATGTCGTCATAAGTCGACATCAGCACGCGGGCGCGACGGATGAGCGCATTCTCCTCATCCGTGTTGCAGCCGGGCATGGTGCGCGAAATCGACTTCAGAATATTGATGGCCGGATAGCGGCCGCGTTCCGCGATGGAGCGCTCCATGACGATATGGCCGTCAAGAATGCCACGCACGGCGTCCGCGACCGGCTCATTGTGATCGTCGCCGTCGACGAGGACGGTGAAGATGGCCGAGATGCTGCCCTTGCCGACGCCGGGTCCGGCGCGTTCGAGAAGCTTCGGCAGTTCGGCAAAGACCGTCGGCGTATAGCCCTTGCTGGTCGGCGGTTCGCCCGCCGAAAGACCGATCTCGCGCTGCGCCATGGCAAAGCGCGTCACGCTGTCCATCATGCAGAGCACGTCCTTGTCGTGATCGCGGAAATATTCGGCAATGCTGAGCGTGAGATAAGCCGCCTGGTGGCGCATCAGCGCCGCGTCGTCCGAAGTGGCAACGACGACGACGGACCGCGCGAGACCCTCGGGGCCGAGATCGTCTTCAAGAAACTCCTGCACTTCGCGTCCGCGCTCGCCGATGAGGCCGATGACGGCGACGTCGCTCGACGTATTGCGGGCGAGCATGGAGAGAAGCACAGACTTGCCGACGCCGGAGCCGGCGAAGATGCCCATGCGCTGGCCGCGGCAGACGGAAAGGAACGTATTCATGGCGCGAACGCCGAGGTCGATCTTGCCGCGCACGCGCTGGCGCAGATTGGCGGGCGGCGGCGCATTGCGGAAGGGATAGGGCTCCGGGCCCTGCGGCAGCGGGCCCTTGCCGTCGATGGGCTCACCCATGGCATTGACGACGCGACCGAGCCACGCGCTCGACGGATAGACATGCGGCTCTTCCGCATCGACCACTGCCTTGCAGCCGACGCCGATGCCCGAAAGCTGGCCGAAGGGAAGGCAAAGCGCCTTGCCATCGCGGAAGCCGACAACTTCGCACTCTATATCCGCGCCCGTGCGGCTCGAAACGCGCAAGCGGCTGCCCACGCCCATGGCGTGAAGCGGGCCGGCGACCTCGACCATCAGCCCCTGAATGCTGACGACCCGTCCATAATGTTTGACTCCGGCGACAGCGCCGATTTCCGCCAACAAAGCCCGCACTCTTTAAGGCTCCTGCATTCTGGTCCGCATGGGAGAAGTGCCTTCTCCCTAAATGATCGGTTCATCATGGGGGCAAGACTTTAAGACGGCGTAAACCTTGGCCGGTGGAAAGTGCGCTCACCGGTTCCTGCAACCGGCCTCGCCTCCAGCGGGCGACGCGCCGGTTTACTCCTCTGTTTGCACCTCAAAAATCGTGCTGAACGAAGACCTAACCGGGCTGGTGAATTTTTCTGAAATTTTTTCACTCCGGTTAACCTTTATTAACCAAATCAGGTTATCGTCCTGACTGTGGATTTATTTTTGGGCCGCAGTGGCGGGGGGCAAACTCCGCTGCGAAGAGGGGGACCATGCGAGTTCTGCTGATCGAAGACGACAGTGCGACCGCGCAGAGCATTGAGCTGATGCTCAAGTCTGACGGTTTTAATGTGTATACGACCGACCTCGGCGAAGAGGGGGTCGATCTCGGTAAGCTTTACGACTACGACATCATCCTTCTCGACCTTAACCTGCCGGACATGAGCGGATATGAGGTTCTGAAGGCGTTGCGCCTGGGCAAGGTGACGACTCCGATCCTCATTCTCTCGGGCCTCGCCGGCATCGAGAACAAGGTTCGCGGTCTCGGCTTCGGCGCCGACGACTACATGACCAAGCCCTTCCATAAGGACGAGCTCGTCGCCCGCATTCATGCGGTGGTGCGCCGGTCCAAGGGCCATTCCCAGTCCGTCATCAATACGGGCAAGCTCACCGTCAACCTCGACACCAAGACGGTCGAAGTCGACAGCCAGCGCGTCCATCTGACCGGCACGGAATACCAGATGCTGGAGCTGCTCTCGCTCCGCAAGGGTACGACGCTGACCAAGGAGATGTTCCTCAATCATCTCTATGGCGGCATGGACGAGCCGGAACTCAAGATCATCGACGTGTTCATCTGCAAGCTCCGCAAGAAGCTCGCGGCGTCCACGGGCGGCGACCACTACATCGAAACCGTGTGGGGACGGGGCTACGTGCTGCGCGATCCCGCGGAGGGAAGCATGCCGGTTCAGGCTTCCGCCTGATCCGCGCATCTCGCGCTGAGAAGAAAGAAAAGGGCGCCTCGCGAGAGACGCCCTTTTTTCGTTGCCCGTCTCCAGACGGAAACCTCTAGGCGCCGGTCTCGATGACGAAGGCCTCGCCCTCCATCCGCGCCGTGATCGAGAGGCCGAGCGAGCGGGCGACGAGCCCGGCGAAATAGGGCTGCGCGGCGCGCGCATCGAGAAACCGCTCCGGATCACGCCCGCCAAGAAACTTCGCCGTCTCTTCCGGGATGCGGGCGGCCTGCCCGGTCGAACGCACGGAAAGATGCGGCTTCGACAATTCGCCTTCGACCTTCACCGCGACCTCGCCGCCGCGCGGGATCGCGGCGATGCCGATAAGGATCATGTTGAGCAGAAGCTTCACATAGTCCTTGCCGATCGTCGCATGCGGCGCGTCCCAGGAGAGGGTCGCCTTTTCGCTCCTCATCAATCCCTCGGCCACGGCGCGCGCATCGCCGAGATCGAGCTCGGCGGCCGCGGACCCCGCCGCCCCGAATGCGAGCCTCGCGAATTGCAGCTTCGCCGAAGCCTGCGCGGCGCTCTTCGTGATGAGCTCCATGGCATGCACACGCATCTCCGGATCGTCGTCGTCGGCGAGAACCTCGAGGCCATTCGTGATCGCGCCC
>JAJXZC010000114.1 GCA_021780275.1 Pseudomonadota bacterium | reverse complement strand
GCGAAAGACGCAGAACGTCGCGCAGGGCCTGCTCGTCGCTTTCGTAATTCCACATGCGGCAACCGCCCAGCGCGGGGCCGAGGTGCGTGTTGTGCACCGCGATGATGGCTTTCAGGCCGGTCTTTTCATCATTGAAAAAAGACACCTGCTCATGCTGACGAAATTCCGGATGGCTAAATACAGACATACCTATTGTTCTCCTGGCTACGTTTAACACGACTCGGTCCTCCTTATATTATATAACGGATCCGCTTTGGTCTCGCAGATTTCATCAGGCGTGGCAATCCGATTGCGCGGATTTACGGGGGCAACGAAGCAAATTTAACGGAAAATTACATCCGTGCGGGAATTTTCATACGAAGAAAAATAAGGATATGGCATTTTGCGGCGCACAACGCCGAGCGACTCTCAGGCGCTGACGATCTGGCCGGGATTCAAATGCTGCGGCGCAAAAATATTTTTTTGCCGGTCTTTCTCATCCGGCCCGCCGTCATGCACCGGGCGTTCCGCGAAGCGACCGAAACTGATCAGCCGGTCGTACATCACCAGCGCGCCCGCAACGCCGACGTTGACGCAGAACCTCATCGGGATCGTCAGCGTGTAGTCGCAGCGCGCGAGCATCTCGTCGGACACGTTGCCCTTCTCGGGGCCGAGCACATAGACCGCCTGCTGCGGATGGCGGAAGCTCGGCAGCTCCACGGCATCGGGCAGAAACTCCACGGCGACCAATGATGTTTTCATCGGCAAGATAAGATCGGCGGGCTTCTCGAAGCTGTAAAACGGCAGATGGCCGAAAGCATTGGACGTGTCGGATGCCTTCATGCCGCGCACGTCAACCGTCGGGTTGACGGTGAAAAAGAAGCTCGCGCCGAAAGAATGCGCCGAACGCAACAAATTGCCGACGTTCATCGGCTTGGAAATGCCCTCGACCCCTATGCCGAAATAACCGCGCATCGTTTTTCTCTCCCGTTCCGTTTGATCCTAAAGAAGGCTCGCCAGCGCCGCGACGCCGAAGCCCCCGATGATCGCCGCCGATATCCTGTTGACCAGCGCCAGCGTACTCCCGTCAAGCTTATGCCGCACCGCGCCGATGCCGAATGACAGGATCAGCCACCATGTCAGCGAGCCGCTAAAAACCCCTGCCACCATTTCAACGGCATCGAAGCGCGGCGTTTTCGCCAGGCCGAGCCCGAGCCCCGCGAACACCGCGATGAACGAAAGGATCGTCGCGGGATTGGTGAGCGTGAGAAAAACCGTCGAGGAAAAATCGGCGGCGATATCCCAAAGCCCGTGGATCCTTCGCTCTCCATCCTTCGCTTCCGCCATGTCCGGTTTGCGCCGCAAGGTCTGCGCCGCGAGCCCCAGCAAGAACAGCCCTCCGGCAAGGCGCAAAACGGCAGAATAGTTTCCAAGAAAAGCGGACACCGCCGTGAGGCCGAACGCCGCGACCGCGCCGTAAAAACCGTCCGCGACGGCGGCGCCGGCGCCCGTCGCGAAACCGGAGATCCTGCCGTTCATCAAAGCCCTGCGGATGCACAAAACGCCGATAGGCCCCACAGGCGCCGCGATGGCAAAGCCGATCATGCCGCCTTTGAGGAAAAAGGGCATCATTCCTTGAGTTCTTTCAGCCCCTCGTAGCATTTCAGCGCGGCGGGGTTGGCGAGCGCCTCGACGTTCTTGACCGGGCGGCCGTGGATGACCTCGCGCACGGCGAGCTCGGTGATCTTGCCGCTCTTGGTGCGCGGAATGTCGGCGACGGCGATGATTTTCGCGGGCACGTGGCGCGGCGTCGCGCCGGCGCGGACGGCTTTCCTGATCTTGCCGGTCAGCTCTTCATCGAGCTTCGCGCCCTCTTGCAGAACGACGAACAGCACGACGCGCACGTCGTTGTCCCAGTCCTGCCCGACGGCGATGCTTTCCTTGATCTCGGGCAACTGCTCGACAATGCGGTAGATCTCCGCCGTGCCGATGCGCACGCCGCCTGGGTTCAATGTCGCATCCGAGCGGCCATGGATGACGAGGCCGTGGTTTTTCGTCCATTCGATCCAGTCGCCGTGGCACCAAATATTCGGGAACTTTTCGAAATAGGCCGCGTTGTAGCGCGCGCCGTCCGCGTCGTTCCAGAAGCCGACCGGCATGCAGGGAAACGGCGTTTTGCACACCAGCTCGCCCTTGCCTTCTTTCAAGGGTTTGCCGTCGCCGTCGAACACATCGACATCGAGCCCGAGACCGGGACCCTGAATCTCGCCGCGATGCACGGGCGAGATCGGGTTGCCGAGCACGAAGCAGGAGACGATGTCCGTCCCGCCCGAGATCGAAGCCAGATGCACGTGCGGCATGATCTGCTCATAGACGTAATCGAACCCTTCGGGCGAGAGCGGCGAGCCGGTGGAGGTCATCAGGCGCACGGCGCTCAAGTCATACTTGTTTTTTGTGACGATGTTGTTCACCTTCAGTGCGTCGATATATTTCGCGCTCGTGCCGAACAGCGTGCATTTATATTTCTGCGCGAAGTCGAACAGCACATAGCCGCCCGGATAAAACGGCGAGCCGTCATAAAGCAGCAACGACGCTTCCGCCGCCAGCGCCGAAACCAGCCAGTTCCACATCATCCAGCCGCAGGTGGTGAAATAGAAGACCTGATCGCCGCGGCGGACGTCGCCGTGGAGCTTGTGCTCCTTCAAGTGCTGGATCAGAACGCCTCCCGCTCCGTGGACGATGCATTTGGGGATGCCGGTCGTGCCGGAGGAGAACATGATGTAAAGCGGCGCATTGAAACCGAAACGCTCGAAAGCGATGTCCTGCGGCGTGTACGCGTTTCTGAAAGCGTCGAAGGCTTCGGCCTTCATTGAAGAGATATCCGTTTTCGTGTACTGCACCATGACGAGTTTCTTCACCGACGGCATTTGCGCGGCGACTTCGGCGATCTTGTCGCGGCAGTCGATCTCCTTGCCGTTGTAATAGTAGCCGTCGACGGCGAAGAGCACTTTCGGCTCGATCTGCCCGAAGCGGTCGAGAATGCCGCGCGTGCCGAAATCCGGAGAGGCGGAAGACCAGATCGCCCCGAGGCTCGCCGCCGCCAGCATCGCGATGATCGTTTCGGGCATGTTGGGCAGGCATCCGGCGACGCGGTCGCCCTGCGTCACGCCCAGCGCCCGCAAGCCCCGCCGCACCTGACTGACCTGATCGTACAATTCTTTAAACGTGAGGCCGCGCTCGACTTTATCTTCGCCCCTGAAGACGATCGCCACGGCATTGTCGCGGCGGCGGAGGAGATTTTCGGCGAAGTTGATTTTGGCGTCAGGGAAAAATTTGCAGTCCTGCATTCTCGCGGCGGATTTGAAAACCGTTGCGCCCTTGTCGCCGATCACGCCG
>JAJXZC010000554.1 GCA_021780275.1 Pseudomonadota bacterium | reverse complement strand
CACCTCACGGTAGAGATCGTCCTTGCTCCGGAAATAATAATTGATCGAGGCGAGGTTGGTGTTCGCTCGCGCCGCGATATCACGCACCGTCGCATTGTGAAAACCGCGCTCGGCGAATAGCCCGCGCGCCGCTTCCAGCAACCGCTCTTTCGTATTCTGTCGCCCCACGCGCTCCACGTCCTCGAACGAATGTTTGAAACTGCACTGTGCGCGGTTTGCATCCGCACATACCGGGTTAACGGCGCGGTGCCGTGACTCCGTCGTTTTTTGAACGGCGCATTTTTTTGCAAAAATGAGGTCAACACGATGCAAATCTCAGGCGTATCAAGCAGTTCCTACCTGCAACAGCTGCAGCAGATGCTGTTTGCCAAGGCCGACACCAACACGGACGGCTCGATTTCGATCGACGAATTTACCTCGACCGGCTCGGCAAGCTCTTCCGGTTCGGCAAATTCTGCCGACACGTCGAAGGCGCAGGCGCTCTTCAAGTCGATGGACACCAGCGGCGACGGCAAGGTGACGGGCGACGAATTCAGCGCCTATTTCAGCAAGCTCACCACCGGCACCACTTCCTCGCTTCTGCAGCTTCAGCAGCAGGGATCGTCAGACCGGGCGTCGGATCTGATTTCGAAGGCCGACACGAATGGAGATAGTTCGCTGTCGCTCACCGAATTCGCGGCGGCCGGTCCTGACGGCTCGTCGGGCACGGTATCGGACAAGGCCAAGGAGATGTTCGGCCAGATCGACAGCAATGGCGATGGTCAGGTGACGAAGGACGAGTTGAGCAGCTTCGATGCCTCGCATGGTCCTGGCCGCGCGGGTGACATGCCCCCGCCGCCTCCGCCACCCTCAAGCGCGTCGGATTCAAGCTCGACGGACGGTAGCTCGACGAGCGATAGCGCGACCTCGCTTGCCGATGTGCTGGCCTCGGCTTCGAGCAGCAACTCCGACAGCACGGACAGCAGCACGTCCACTGGCTCCACCTCTTCGGATTTTGCCAAGCAGATCGAGGCCTATCTGAAGCAGATGATGAGTGGCTATGCCAACCAGGCAAGCTCGAACGTGACGACAGGTCTCGTCGCCTGACGGCAGGCGACGGGTTGTCGGAGGGGGTAGGGAAGGACAGGACGTCCTTCCCGGTCCTTCCAGCGCTGCGCGGGCCCGCGCCCTTGCCCTTGCCATTGCCCTATTTCGACCCCGATTGGGCTTTATGACCGCCCTGCCCCGCGCCCCGGTTTGGCGCTCGGGCGAACGGCTGCTAATTTGAGAGTGCAAATCATCGGTGGTTTCCGGGGCGGCTTCCGGCGGCCAAACCGGCCAGTGAACTGATCCGCAAGGCATATATGTCATCGCGAAAAGGCAGAGGCGGCCCGCCCGACGACCGGGACGATGATGACGGCGGTTGGATGACGCGCCGCGTGCCGGGTCTCGGCCCGGTGCGCATTGGGGTCGACGCCAATCTGCGCCGCCCTCCGCATGGAGGCCCCGCCAAAGGGGCTGGCCCTGCGAAGAAAGCCGCAAAACCGAAATCCACGCAGAAGAAGTCTCCCGTCAAAGGCATGGTGCTGCGCGCCGATCCGCATATGCGCGCCGTGCCGCCGCTCTCCTCCCATCGCGAGGAGCGCCCGCCCCGCCGCGAACGCCTGGAACACCGGCCGGAACCGCGCCACCGCAAATCGGGCGGCGGCATAATCCGGAGCCTTTTCTACTGGACGCTCGTTCTGGGGCTCTGGGTCGCTATCGGCATCGGAGGGCTGCTCTTCTATTTCGCGATGACGCTGCCCGATACGTCGGGCCTTTACGATGTCGCGCATACGCCTTCACTCTCGATCCTTGCGGCGGATGGAGAGGCGCTCAGCCATCGCGGCGATCTGCTCGGCGGACGCGTGGCGCTGTCCGACCTGCCGAGCTATTTGCCCGAAGCCGTCATTGCGACGGAAGATGAGCGCTTCTACTGGCATTTCGGCATCGACCCGATCGGCCTCTTTCGCGCCCTCTACCAGAATTATCGCGCCGGCACGGTCGTGCAGGGCGGTTCGACGATCACGCAGCAGCTGGCGAAGAACGTCTTCCTGAAGCCCGACCGCACCATCCAGCGCAAGATCAAGGAAATGCTGCTCGCGATCTGGCTTGAAGCGCGCTACTCGAAAGAGCAGATCCTCACGCTCTACCTCAATCGCGTCTATTTCGGCGGCGGCGCTTATGGCGTCGAAGGGGCGTCGGAGCGATATTTCAAGAAGAGCGCCCGCGAACTCAACCTGTCGGAAGCGGCCATGCTGGCGGGCCTGCTGAAGGCGCCTTCGCATTACTCGCCGACCAACGACATTGCGCTCGCACGGAGCCGGGCGAGTATCGTGCTCGATAACATGGTGCGTGCGGGCTATATCACGCCCGCGCAGGCGGCTGACGCCATCGCCCACCCTGCCTCGCTCGAAGGCTATTCGGCCTCGGGCTCGATCAATTATTTTGTCGACTGGGTCGCAGATGTGTTGCCCGGCTTTGCAGGCGAGCCGAATACCGATCTCGTCGTGCGCACAACCATCGATCCGGACATGCAGCGCGTGGCCGAGGACGTGGTGACGAAAGTCATGACGGCGGAAGGAGCGAACGTCCGCGCTTCGCAGGTCGCGCTGGTGGCGATGACGCCCGACGGCGCGGTGCGCGCCATGGTGGGCGGTCGCTCCTATGCGCAGAGCCAGTTCAACCGCGCGGTGCAGGCGCGCCGCCAGCCGGGTTCCGCCTTCAAGCCCTTCGTCTATCTCACGGCAATGGAACATGGGCTGACGCCGGAGACGATACGCGTCGACCGGCCGGTGAGCTATGGCGGCTGGTCACCATCGAATTACTCGGGCCGCTTCGAAGGCGAGATGACGCTGCGCCATGCATTCGCGGAGTCGGTCAATACCGTCGCCGTGCAGGTCGCGCAGGAGGTCGGTGTGCAGAACATCATCCGCACCGCACATCGCCTCGGCATTCAGGAGACGCTGCCTCCCAATCTCTCACTTGCGCTCGGCACCTGCGACGTCAATCTTCTCGAATTGACGGCGGCCTATGCCGCCTTCGCCAATGGTGGCTCCGGCGTCATCCCGCATGGCATCGACGAGGTTCTCACGCGCGAGGGCGATCAGGTCTATCGCCGCGCGGGCTCCGGCCTCGGCAATGTGATGAGCGAGGAGACGCTTTCCGAAATGAACGACATGCTGAAGGCGGTGCTGCAGGAAGGAACGGGCCGCAAGGCCGCGCTGGCTGACCGGCCCGCCGCGGGCAAGACAGGCACCAGTCAGGATTATCGCGACGCATGGTTCATCGGCTTCACGCATGATCTCGTCGTCGGCGTCTGGGTCGGCAACGACAATCGCGCCCCGATGAAGAAGGT
>JAJXZC010000242.1:2822-3377 GCA_021780275.1 Pseudomonadota bacterium | reverse complement strand
GGCGACCGAAGCTCTCGTTGACCTTTTCAAAGGCTTCTAGCATGCGCTCACGGCCTTCGCGGTTGAGGCTGCCGATGCCCTGACGCAATTTGGCGATGGCGCTGATCAGATCTTCGCGTTCGCTGGTCATGGTTTCGAGTTGCTCGGCAAACTCGCGAGCTTCTTCTTCAGCGCGTAGGTTGACGCCGCCCATGCCTTCGCGCTCGCGCTTCAGGCGTTCCAGCTTGGCTTCGATCTGCTCGAGTGTCGGCAGCTCAGCGCCTTCCTCAAGATTGGCTTGCGCCAGCGCTGTCGAGGGTTCGCACTCGAGCGCTTCACGGACGCGTTCTTCGGCTTCGCGCAGACGTTCGCGGCCACCTTCAACCAGACCGTCGATGCGGGCGCGTTCTTCGCGGGCTTCGGCGAGATGCGCCTGGAAGGTCTTGGCGAGACGAGCGCATTCGGCAAGTTTCGCTTCCGCGCTCGCCAAGGCGTCTGCCGCAATGCCACGAGCAGTTTCGGCTGTTGCAATATGTTCCAGCAGACCGATACGGCGTTCCTCGATCAGAGCAGGCA
>JAJXZC010000242.1:0-2812 GCA_021780275.1 Pseudomonadota bacterium | reverse complement strand
CTCTTCCAGCGTGGCGATCTGGCGTTCAGCATTGGTTGAGCGCTGTTCCCATGCGCCCCGTTCGTTGACGATGGAGGCAAGACGACGTGTCCGCGCCTCACCTTCACGACGCATGCTTTCATGTTGCGCGCGAGCTTCCGAAAGTTCGACGCGAAGTTCGGCAACCATGTCGCGCAACTCATTGGCGCGCGCCCGCAATTCTTCGTCAGGCTGCAGGGATTCGAGAGAAACGCTTGCTTCTTCGAGCGAACGCATGGATTCCGCACGGTCGCCTTGCAGGCGCTCCTCGGCCTCGGCGAGTGCCGCGACCCGTTGCAACAGGGCAGAGGCAGCGCGTTCTGCAGCGGCCAACTGTTCACGGATCGTATTGTGAGCCGCTTGCGTCTCGCGCTGATGACGACGCGCACTCTGTTCCTGCGCCAGAGCCTCTTCCGCAGCAACGCGCGCATTTTCGAACACCTCGCGAGCCTCGGAAGCCGCTTCACGCGCGGTCTGAAGTTCAACCTCGAGGTCGGCGAGGCGATTGCGCTGTTCAAGGCGGCGGGCAGCGGCAGTCGGCGCATCGGCAGCAGCAGTAAAGCCGTCCCAGCGCCAGAGCCCGCCTTCGCGGGTCACAAGACGTTGACCGGGTTTCAATTCGCTCTGCAGACGCTTGCCTGCTTCAGCATCGACAACGCCGATCTGCGACAGACGACGTGACAGCGCGGCAGGGCCTTGCACGAATTGCGAGAGCGGCGTTGCGCCCATCGGCAATGCTTGCGGTACGTCGAAATCAGGCAGGCGATCCCAATGGACCGGCGCTGCAACATCGCCTGGTACGGCAAGATCGTCGCCCATGGCCGCGCCCAGTGCCATTTCATAACCGTGCTCGACAGTCAGCGCGTCGATCATCGGCGGCCAGAGACCGCTTTCGTCGATGGCAAGAACGTCTGCGATCGTCTTTGCCTGCGTCGCAAGATCGTTAGCGTGGCGTTCGGCAACCTGCATCGGTTCGCGCGCAGCGCGTTCGGCAGCTTGCGCTGCGTTGCGAGCTTCTTCCGCTTCCATCGCGGCCATTTCGGCATTGCTCGCCGTTTCGGCTGCGGCTTCGAGCTCCGCCGATTGAAGATCGATTTCCGCCTGTTTCTCCGCGGCATCAGTAAGTGTCGCCTGTTCGCGCGTGATTTCATCAAGCTGCGCCTGCAGGCGTTCGATGCGTGTGCGGCTTGTCTCGATTGATTTTTCGAGGCTCTGCCGCTCTGCCGTCAGCACCGCAATCTCGCGGTTGATCTGGTCGAGTTCGCTTTCGCTCGTGGTCAGGCGTTGTTGCGTGGCATCGACCAGGGCGCGAGCTTCTTCCTGCGCGTCCGCCTGACCGGCGTCGGCTTCCTGAAGTTCCAGCGCTTCCTGATCGAGCTTCGCCATGGCTTCGCGTGTGTCTTCGATCAGGCTCTTTTCACGCGCCAAATCTTGCGCGATCTGGTCAAGGCGCGCGGTCAGCCGCTGCGCCTGTTCCTGCGCGCGGGCTTCTTCCGCGTCGAGTTGATCGCGCTCGATGGTAAGGCGATGAAGGCGCGCCGATTCCTGGGCTTCCGCATCACGAAGGGAAGGCAGGCTTTCAGCCGCGTCCGCTTCCGCGATCGTTGCCGCTGCGCTTTCGCGCGTGAGTTCTGCGACGCGTTCGTCGGTTTCGGCGAGCCGTTCCTGATCGTGGCGGAGCCCGTCCACAGCCTGCGTCCATTTCAGATGCAGGAAGATGGCTTCCGTCTCGCGGATTTGACCGGAAATATTACGATAACGCGTCGCCTGACGGGCCTGACGCTTGAGGCTCGCAAGCTGGCTTTCGACCTGCGCCACAACGTCGTCGAGACGGGTGAGGTTGGTTTCCGCAGCCTTGAGGCGCAACTCCGCCTCGTGACGACGCGTGTAGAGACCGGTGATGCCAGCGGCTTCTTCCAAAATGCGGCGGCGATTGATCGGCTTTGAAGCAATGATCTGACCGATACGCCCTTGACTGACGAGTGCTGGCGAATGTGCGCCGGTCGAGGCATCTGCGAAGAGAATCTGAACGTCACGGTCGCGCACTTCGCGACCATTGATCCGGTAAGTCGAACCGGCATCGCGTTCGATCTTGCGTGATACCTCGATCACGTCGAATTCATTATAGGCGGCGGGCGCCGAGCGATCGCCATTATCGATATGAAGCGTGACTTCGGCATAGTTGCGCGCCGGACGGCTGGCCGTGCCGGAGAAGATCACGTCCTCCATGCCTGAACCGCGCATGTTCTTGTAGGAATTTTCGCCCATCACCCAGCGGAGCGCTTCAAGCAAATTGGACTTGCCGCAGCCATTGGGACCGACGACGCCGGTCAGACCCGGATCAATGATGAGGTCCGTCGGATCAACAAATGATTTGAAGCCTGATAGGCGCAAACGATTGAACTTCACTTGAATTCGATCCTGTCTTGGCTCGGTCTAAAAATTGGTCTCACGCAAACTTACTGTTCGGCAGGCGTTGCGGGCGTCGCTTCGCCTGTCGGTGCGGGCGTTTCATCCTTCGACGCATCGGCACCGGGCAGGTGCTTGTCCAGAATGGTCTTGAAGTCGGCATAGGGGATGGCGCCCTCGACCTTCTCGCCGTTGACAAAGAATGTCGGCGTGGAATTGACGCCGAAGACCTTTGACCCGCGTTCCGCCACGCTCTTCACGTGCTCGAAAATTTTCTCGTTCTTCATGCAGGCGTCAAAGGACTCATCTGAGAAACCGCCCTGTTTGGCGATTTTCTTGAGTGCTTCCATCGGTGTCTGCACAAAGGCCCATTGAGGCTGCGTGG
>JAJXZC010000591.1 GCA_021780275.1 Pseudomonadota bacterium | reverse complement strand
AGCGCTCGAGACCACCAACGAGGAAAATCTCGCCTCGATCCGCGACAGCGTGGGGGCGGCGAAGGCGGCCGGCCGCGAGGTCATGCTCGACTGCGAGCATTTCTTCGACGGCTACAAGGAGAATCCGGAATTCGCACTGGCCTGCGCCAGGGCCGCCTATGATTCCGGCGCACGCTGGGTGGTGTTGTGCGACACCAATGGCGGCACCATGCCGCACGAGGTCGAGACCATCGTCGGCGAAGTCGTGAAGCAGATTCCGGGCGATCATGTCGGCATTCACGCCCATAACGACACGGATCAGGCGGTCGCCAATTCACTGGCGGCGGTGCGCGCCGGCGTCCGGCAAATCCAGGGCACGCTGAACGGTCTCGGCGAACGCTGCGGCAACGCCAATCTGTGTTCGCTGATTCCGACCCTGCGGCTGAAGCGCGAATTTTCCGATGCCTTCGAAATCGCCGTGTCGCCGGACAAGATGGCAACCTTGATGAAGGTCTCGCGGACGCTGGACGACATGCTCAATCGTGCGCCGAACCGCCATGCGCCCTATGTCGGCGAGAGCGCCTTCGTGACCAAGACCGGCATCCATGCTTCGGCGGTCCTCAAGGATCCCCACACTTACGAACATGTCCCGCCCGAGACGGTGGGAAATCATCGCAAGGTGCTGGTGTCGGACCAGGCCGGGCGTTCGAACGTCATCGCCGAACTCGACCGCGCCGGCATTTCCTACGACAAGAACGATCCGAAGCTCGTTCGTCTGGTCGAGGAATTGAAAGAGCGGGAGGCTGCCGGCTACGCCTATGAATCCGCCAACGCGTCGTTCGACCTGCTGGCGCGGCGCACGCTGGGCCGGGTGCCGGAATATTTCCGGGTCGAGCAATTCGATGTCAATGTCGAGCAGCGCTATAACGCCAACGGCCAGCGCGTGACGGTGGCGATGGCGGTGGTGAAGGTCGACGTCGCCGGGGAGCGATTGATCTCGGCCGCCGAGGGCAACGGCCCCGTCAATGCGCTCGATGTCGCGTTGCGCAAGGATCTCGGCAAGTACCAGAAATACATCGACGGCTTGAAGCTGATCGATTACCGCGTGCGTATCCTCAATGGCGGCACCGAGGCGGTGACAAGGGTGCTGATCGAGAGCGAGGACGAGAAGGGAGAACGCTGGACCACGATCGGCGTATCGCCCAATATCATCGACGCATCGTTTCAGGCGCTGATGGATTCGGTGGTCTACAAGCTTGTGAAATCCGGAGCGCCAACGTGAGGCGCTGCTTGATGTCATTCCGGGATAGTCCGAAGGACTAGACCCGGAATCTCGAGATTCCGGGTTCGTCGCTTCGCGCCGCCCCGGAATGACTTTCTCAAGGGATTTATCTTCCATGATCGATCATGTGTCCGTCGGAGTTAGCGACCTGGAACGCGCCGCGCGGTTTTATCAATCGGCGCTGACGGCGCTCGGGCTTTCGCGCCTGGTGACGCGTCCGGCGACAATCGGTTTCGGCAAGAGTTACCCCGAGTTCTGGATCAATCTTCGCAGCCATATGGCGGCGGTCGAGCCCGGGAGCGGCGTCCACATCTGTCTTCGCGCGAAGTCGGCCGGCGAGGTCGATGCATTTCATGCCGCGGCGCTGAAAGCCGGCGGCCGCTCCGACGGCGCGCCGGGTCTGCGCCCGCACGACCGCGTGCGCTACTACGCAGCCTTTGTGGTCGATCCCGACGGCAATCGAATCGAGGCGGTGACGTTCCCTCGGGATGACGCCGAGGCCTAGCAATAGCTCCAATCACCAAGAAAATGCGCGCGATATTAAAGCCGGCGAACCATCTCAGGCGCCAGCTCCTTGGCGCCGTCCGACGTGCGGGCCGCGGCGGCGCGCAACCGAGGCAGGATATCTTCGACCCGTTCTGCCTTGAGAATGTCGACCGCCAGGCTGGGGCGAATGAACTGCGTCGCACGCATGTGCGTGAGCAGCGCGAGCAACGGCTCCCAGAATCCCTCGATGTTGGCGAGCAGGATCGGCTTGGAATGGCGGCCAAGCTGCTGCCAGGTGAGTTGTTCGACCAGTTCTTCCAGCGTGCCGATCCCGCCCGGAAGGGCGACGAAGGCGTCGGAACGTTCGAACATCAGCCGCTTGCGCTCGTGCATGTCGGGCGTGACGATCATTTCCTGAATGCGCGTCAGGGCGTTCTCGCGGGAAGTGAGAAAGTCCGGTATGATGCCGGTCACGGCGCCGCCATGATCGAGCACGGATGTCGCTACCGCGCCCATCAGCCCGATTGAGCCGCCGCCATAGACAAGGCGAATGCCGCTCTCGGCGAGCGCCTTGCCCAACGCAATGGCCGCTTCGACAAAGCGGGGGCTGGTGCCGGGGCCGGAGCCGCAATAGACACAGACGGTTTTGATCTTGTTCATGTCGGGCATGTGGCACTGCAGCGTAAAGCCGTCAAGGCTGGCGATTCGCCAGGGAGGCTAAATCTAGCCGTAAAGGGTTGCAAAACGCGAAAGAATTGCTTCGCAAGGGTGCACGCGGCGTTCAAACGCTCTATATGACGCAAGGCATGCAGATCAACCGAAAAACCGCGCGCGACGGCGAACCGGGGCGCCGTTTTGTTCCAGGCTTTTAATTGATGGCTCATACTGATTCGTCCCGGGGCGCCGGTGCCGCGCTGCCTGCCTCCGACAAATCCATTGAACAGGCGACCCTGATCGGGACGCTTGTGCATTTGTGGCCCTACATCTGGCCCAGCGATCGCGCCGATCTCAAGATGCGCGTGGTCTGGTCGATGGTGCTGCTGCTGATCGCCAAGCTGACGACGCTGGCGGTGCCGTTTACGTTCAAATGGGCGATCGACGCGCTGACCGGCGCGGACACCGCTCCGGTGCAGTCGTCGAACTGGAAGATGTGGCTGATCGCATCGCCCGTGATCATGACCGTCAGCTACGGCGGCATGCGCGTGCTGATGGCGGTCTTGACCCAATGGCGTGACGGAATCTTCGCCAGGGTGGCGATGCACGCTGTGCGCAAGCTTGCTTTTCTCACCTTCGTCCACATGCATGAACTGTCGCTGCGTTTTCATCTGGAGCGCAAGACCGGCGGCCTGACGCGGGTGCTGGAGCGCGGCCGGCTCGGCATCGAGGTCATTGTGCGGATGGTGATCCTGCAGCTCGCTCCCACCATCGTCGAGGTTTCGCTGCTGATGGGCGTGCTGTTGTGGCAGTTCGACTGGCGCTATGTGCTGGTCACCATGATCACCGTCGTGATCTTCATGTATTACACCTACATCGCGACCGAATGGCGGATCGAGATTCGCCGCAAGATGAACGATTCCGATACCGAAGCGAACACCAAGGCGATCGACTCGCTTTTGAATTACGAGACGGTC
>JAJXZC010000191.1 GCA_021780275.1 Pseudomonadota bacterium | reverse complement strand
AGGAGTATCAGTCGGGCTCGAACCGCGACCCGATCCTCGCCCTGTCGAGCATCTATCCGACTGACGTTCACAACCGGGTGCTTGCGAAGGAACTCGCCGCCCTGTCGAAGGAGGCCCGCGCATGAAACCCGATGCAGATGTCATGCTCGGCGGCTTTGCCGGCACCATGTTGATGGACATCGCCCCGCAGCTCGGCGGCGAATATACGCTCGGAAGCGTCGGCATCATCTCGATGTCGATGCTGATGGTCGCGCAGGAAGTCGATCGCGCCGCCGATGTTCGCTATCAGGAGAATGTGCAGATGCGCGCGCTCTTCGCGGAAGCGGCGAAGCTCATCGACGACAAGAACCTTGCCGGGAGGCTCGAAGCTGCCTCCAAGACGAGGGACGAGTCGCTCCGCGTCCGCGCGCTCGACGCCTCGAACGACGCCCTGAAGAAGCTGCTGATCGAGCTTCAGGCCGTTGCCGAAGTCTCGAAGGCCCCCTGGGCCGCCGGCCTTGAAGGGAAGATCTGGGACTTCCTGCTCGGCAGTGTCGAAGCCCGCCGCTTCGTCTTCCCGACCCTCGGCTAGGCTGAAATCGGACGCCTCCCCCCGGCGGGGGAGGCGTCTCCCTCTTGCGCGGCCCATGGCATCGGCTATGACTGGGCGGCCCGGACAAATGGGTCACCTGGGGTCATTCGGGCCACATCATGCCGCTCGCGCTACGCCTGTCCGTCTTCTATGCCTCGCTCTGCCTGTTTTCGGGCGTGCAGGTGCCATTCTTTCCCGTCTGGCTGAAGGCGAAGGGGCTCGGTCCCCAGGAAATCTCGATCATCATGGCCGCGACCATGTTCCTGCGCATCGCCGCGGGGCCATTGTTCGCCTTCCTCGCCGACCGGCTCGACAACCGCCGCCGTGTGGTCATTGCGCTTGCGTGGGGCTCGCTGATCGCGGTCTGCCTCTACACGGTGAGCGACGGTTTCTGGCAGATATTCCTCGTCACGCTGCTGCTCATGTCGCTCTGGCCGTCGATCACGCCGCTGATCGAGGCGCTGGCCATGAAGGCGGCGCATGACCACGGCATAGATTATGGGCGCGTGCGGCTCTGGTGCTCGATCACCTTCATCGGCGCGAGCCTCAGCGTCGGCTGGCTGCTCGGCTGGCAGAGCCCGCTCATCATTTCCACCTGTCTCATCGCCGCGATTGTGGTCAATCTCGCGGGCGCCTATCTGCTCGCGCCCGAGGTGCCGACCCGGATGCACAGCACACGGACGGGTGGTCAGCTCCACGCCGCGCTTGCCATCGCCCGCGAGCCGCTGTTCCTCATCGGCCTTGTCACTGCGAGCCTTATCCAGTCGACCCATGCGGTATATTACGCTTTCGGGACGTTGAATTGGCAGAAGCTCGGCTACAGCAATGAGGTGATCGGCATTCTGTGGGGTGTCGGCGTCGTGGCGGAGATTATCCTCTTCGCCTTCTCAGGCCGCGTCGTGGCGCGGGTGGGGGCCGTGCGCATGATGTCGCTGGGTGCGGCGGCAACTGTCCTGCGCTGGGGCGTCACGGCCATGAATCCGCCGCTCTGGATCCTCTTTCCGCTTCAGACGCTTCATGCCTTCACCTATTGTGCGGCGCATCTCGGCACGATCCATTTTCTCGCGCGGGCGACACCGCGTTCACTCGCAGCCACAGCCCAGAGCCTCTACGCATCTCTGTCCGCGGGCGTTATAATGGGCGTTATGACGCTGGCCGCTGGCTCGCTCTATCAATCATTCGGCCCAAGGGCTTATCTGCTAAGCGCCGCTGTCGGCGCCGTTTCATTTTTCGGCACGCTCATCATCGGCGCGCGCTGGAGCGGCGGCCCGTTGCTGGTGTTGGAAGAAGAAGGAAGTGACCATGTCGATCGAAATCCTGCCAACGGGCGCGGCGCTGGGTGCTGAGGTTCGCGGGCTCGATATTTCAAAGCCCTTGAGCGAAGACGATGTCACGGCGCTCAAGGAGGCCTGGGCCGATCACATCGTTCTGCTCTTCCGCGGCCAGCACCTGACCGACGACGATCTCATCCGCTTCTCCCGTCATTTCGGCGAGCTCGACATCGCGCCCGCAAGCGCCACCGACTATGCGGGCGCACAGGAAAAGTCGCGGCCGGAAATCTGGATCATCTCGAACGTGGTCGAGAACGGAAAACCCATCGGTGCGCTGGGCGACAAGGAAGCCGAGTGGCACACCGACATGTCCTATGTGGATGAACCGCCCATGGCGAGCGTTCTCTATTCGCTCGAAATTCCAGACCGTGGCGGCGATACGAGCTTCGCCAATATGTACAAGGCCTATGAAAAGCTGCCCGCCGAATTGAAGCGCGCCGTCGAAGGCCGTCTCGCCAATCACGATTCGAGCACCACGAGCGTCGGCGAATTGCGCGCAGGCGCGGGCGCGGTGCTCGATGTGCGTCAGGCGCCGGGCGCGAAGCATCCGATGGTGCGCACTCATCCGGTGACGGGCGGCAAGGCGCTCTATCTCGGACGCCGCCTCAACGCCTATGCCGAGGGCCTCGAACTCGCAGACAGCGAGCGCCTTCTCGACGCGCTCTGGGCGCATTGTGCGAAGCCTGAATTTGCCTGGACGCATCAATGGCGTGTTGGCGATCTCCTGATATGGGACAACCGCGTCGCCATCCACCGACGCGATGGCTTCGACGGCAGCCAGCGCCGTGTCATGCATCGCACGCAGATCAAGGGCGACCGGCCTCGGTAAGTCGCGCTTCCCTTGCGTCATGCCGCTGCGTCAAATCTTTGTGCGTTGACAAGTCTCCCCATGCGTTCAGTTATTGAGCCAACAAGAACTCGTTAGGGAGAAGAAACATGCGTGCGATCGTTCTCAAGGACGGAATGGGCATCGACCATCTGCACCTCGAAAACCGCGATGTGCCGAAGGCCGGTCCGGGTGAAATCGTGGTGCGGCTCAAGGCCGGATCGCTGAACTACCGCGATCTCGCGACCGTCAATGGCTTCGGCCGCACGGAGCCCGGCGCGCCGCTCGTGCCGCTGTCGGATGGCGCAGGCGAAGTGGTGGAAGTCGGCGCGGGTGTGCGTCGCGTGAAGGTGGGCGATCACGTTTGCCCGCAATTCTTCCAGACCTGGTTCTCCGGCGGTCCGTCGCTTGCCGCGATCTCGCAGCCGCTTGGCGGCCCGCTCGACGGTTGCGCGCAGGACTACATCAAGCTCTCCGCCGAAGGCGTCGCCAAGGCGCCCGCGAACTACACGGCGGAAGAGGCGGCAACCCTGCCTTGCGCCGCGCTCACCGCATGGCGCGCTCTTGTCGTCGAAGGCAACATCAAGGCGGGCGACACCGTGCTGCTTCAGGGCACAGGTGGCGTCTCGATCTTCGCGCTGCAATTCGCC